>NZ_JANSIL010000038.1:0-67931 GCF_047462015.1 Synechococcus sp. R5-13
CTTTTGCCAAACCGCCTAAAGCTCAGTAAATTCAGCAAAGTTCAGGGTTTTGGGGGTTAGAGGCATGCTCATCTCTTCAGAGGTCTATCCCGGATCCCTAGCTTAGGGCAGCGCCGAAGAACTCCACCGCTTCTGCCAACACGTCCAAAAAGCGATCCACCTCCGCCAACGTGTTGTACAGGTAAACACTGGCTCGGGCAGTGGATTGTACTCCCAAATAGCGATGGAGGGGTTGAGTGCAGTGGTGCCCCGCTCGAACGGCAATGCCTTGCTCATCCAGCAAAGTAGACAGGTCATGGGGATGGACAGCCTCCACCGAAAAGCTGACCAGCCCTGCCCGTCGCGCCGGATCCTTGGGGCCATAAACCGTAATACCCGCTATGTGCTGGATCCCGTCCAACAGGTGGGCAATCAACCTTTGTTCATGGGCATGAACCCGCTCCAGACCGATCTGGCTCAAGTAATCTACGGCTGCCCCCAGCCCCACCGCCTGGGCAATCGCCGGCGTACCGGCTTCAAATTTGTGGGGGATATCCGCATAGGTGGCGTGATCCCAGTACACATCGGCGATCATCTCTCCCCCACCCAAAAAAGGGGGCATCGCTCGCAGCAGCTCCCGCCTGCCGTAGAGGACGCCAATCCCCGTTGGGCCACACATCTTGTGCCCCGAAAAGGCCAACCAATCGCAATCCAGCGCCTGGACATCCACAGGCATGTGGGGCACGCTCTGGCAGGCATCCAGCAAAACCTTGGCTCCGTAACGATGGGCCAGTTCAGTAATCTCCTGAACGGGGTTGATGGATCCCAGCATGTTGGAGACCTGGGTTACCGCCACCAAGCGGGTGCGGTCGCTGAGCAAAGACCGGTAGTGCTCCAGATCCAGCTCTCCCTCTGGCGTGATCTGGATGAACTTGAGGTGGGCTCCCGTCTTCTGGGCCACCCATTGCCACGGGATTAGGTTGCTGTGGTGCTCCATCACCGAGAGGACGATCTCATCCCCCCGCTCCAGATGGCTCAAGCCCCAACTGTAGGCCACCAGATTGATGGCTTCGCTGGCATTGCGGGTGTAGATGATCTCCTGAGGAGAAGGCGCGTTCACAAACCGAGCGATCTTTTCCCGCGCTCCCTCATAGGCATCTGTGGCTTCGTTGCTCAGCGTATGGACCCCACGATGCACGTTGGCGTTGCAGTGTCGATAGTAATGATCCATCGCCTGCATAACCGCCAGTGGCTTTTGAGAAGTGGCGGCATTGTCAAAGTAGATTAGCGGGTGGCCGTTGACCTGGCGCTGCAAAATCGGAAAATCTGACCGCACCTGGGCAGCCAGATCGAAAGAATGGTCAAGCTTGAGAGAAGAAAGGGGGGATACCGCCATGGTCTGCGCAAAAAGCCTGCTTCCCTCAGTATGACATCGCTTCCGGCCAGCCTTCGGCAAACCCATCCGCCCAATCCCTTCCAGCATCCAGGGATCCCTTCCTCCCTGACCTGAAAGCGAAGCTTGTCACAAAATGTAACTTTGTGTTAAGTTTGGTTACAGCAACCAATACGAGGTATTAGCAATGCAATCGTCTCCCAGAATCCCTTCTCGTCTGGACTCCGCTTCTGTTGCCCAGTACTACGACACCACCAACGACTGGATTCCGGGCTGGACAGAGCAAGCGGAGCGTTGGAATGGACGCTTGGCCATGTTGGGCTTGGTGATCAGCATTGCTACAGAAGCGGTGCTGGGCCACAGTGTTTTTGCCAGCACTCTCGCCCAGTGGCTAGGTCTGCAATAACCTGCAATAATTTGTCGAAGAACTTTTCGGTAGAGCCACATTGGACATCTCACAGACTTTCTCTTCGGCTTTGAGATGTTACAGCTCTACCCTTTTTGGGAGCTTTTTCACCCTTCAATCCCTATCTCGACAGTCCGATGATGCTTGACAATCCCTTCCTCCCCTACATTGCCGTCATGGTGGCCGGGCTGGTGGCCGCTGTTGTGATTGGTTCGATGGCTTTCTTCAACTCCAAGCGCCCTGCTGGCTGGGAAGGCGCCGGTCGCCCGCGGTATGTGCCGCAGTACGGTCAAGATGGCGATACCCCGCCGGAGTGGGAGATTGGCTGGACGGAGAAGGCCGAGCGATGGAACGGACGGCTGGCCATGCTGGGGTTTGCCATAAGTGTTGTGGTAGAGGCCATTGTGGGCCACAGTGTGTTTGCCTCTGCACTGGGGATCCACTGATCCAAGTTGAAAGCTGTCCGGCGCCCAGTCGTCTCGAGGAAATAAAGGCGGAAGCTATGGAAGCCTGCTTTTTCCTCATGCGTGCTCTTTGTCTTTGCCGTGCAGTACTACCTCGCTTATCTCCTGGAAAGGCTGTACCCAAAGATCGGTGCCTCCTCCATTCGGTTGGTGTCTAGCCATCTGTTGCCTGTCTAATATGATTCTCAAAGGTGAGACGTGCTGGAAGCTCAGAAAGGTTCATAGGGATACCCACAAGCTTGAGTGTCTTGAAAAATAGATGGAAGTTATCTACCTTGTCACAGCGGAAGTAACAATCAGAGCTCTTTGTTGACCTAGACCCTGAGATAAACTCCAGGCGGAATACGTAACCATCCTCACTATCAATGCACAGCTTAATCTCTTTGATAGCCTGGATCCTAAATAACAATCGCTCTGAAGAACCGAAATCCTCGACTCTAACGTACTCCCTACTTATGGCAACGCATCCAAATGAAACCTCTTGTCCACGCTCAATTGCTTCTCTCATGCCTTTCCAGCGCGTGGAGCAAATGTAGCTGGCTACATACCTCATCAAAGGCAAAGACGGGGAAGATATAGATACGACAGGATTTCCTTGGCAATTGATGTAGTAGCTGTAGTATGGGTAGCATTCTGATTTGACAAAACCGACACTCTTCTTTCTGAAGTCCACGTTCACTGAGACAATTTCGTTATACCTATAGGCAAGTCTGTTCTGCTTTCCTAGGATGTCACGATAGATGTCATGATAAATGAAGCCATTGCTCAAAATAACAACCCTAGATTTATAGGGTTGATTTGAGTACCAATAGTACCAAAGAAGCATCGATAAACCACCCAACAATCCAGAAAAAGCCATAGCAATAGGAGGTATGCCACTGGCCAAAGTGCTAGGGATCCATGTCCCTAAGGCAGAAAGTATTGCCGATAGAACTGCGAAGATAGGAAGTCCAATAAGTAGCAATGTAGATAAAGATACCGACACAACACGCATCAGCAAAGTAAAAGGGCTCCATTTCTCGATTGGCGTTTCTTCTGTTGTTACGAGGTATCCCAGTGACTTATCCCGTACCAGCTTTGTCTCGGCCTCTAATAACATCACTTATCCCCCCTCACTTCTTGGATAAGCTCCATTGGCAATCTATGCCAAAGTAGTGTTTAGAGACAAACTCATAATCTATTCTGTTTCACCACTGGATAATCTTTTTCTGAACGGCTGTCATACACATGGCAACGCGAGCATTGATCTCATCCTCAGAGCCGAAAATATCCAACTTTTCTTTGAGCCTCTGGATACAGTTTTGTACGGTCTTCTTGCTGGTGTGAATGCGATCGGCAATGGCTTGGTCGGTGAGGGCTTCTTTGCAGAGCAAATTCAAGACCTCAATTTCTCGTTCCGTCAGCTTCGTAAGACCGCGCAACTCCCGCGGCATGCGCAATTCTCCATTCAGGGCGCTTTTGGCCCCCTCCAAAAACACGGTGCGCCGTTCCATTTTGTTGACCGCGGCAAACCCACCCTGGTGTTTGCTGATCAGGCCCACCAATGGAGTTAGCAGCAGCGGCTCGCTGGAATAGGCCATCACATTCAAGGTGGGGTAGTTCTCAAAGATATGGCGCAGGAACTCTAGGCCAGGCTCGGCAGACTGCTCTCCGCTGGTTTGACCGTAGAGCAGATCGGCTACAACCAAGTCTGGTTGTTCCCGCTGCAGGCGCAGGATGGCGTCCATGGGATTGGTGACCGTAATGCACTGAGCATCGGCTGCAATCCGTTGCAGCCACTCACAGTTGTTCTGGGCCACCTCTGGATGATCTTCGACGATCAAAAACTTGAGCGGGGCAGTGGCGCTTTCAACCTCGGGCATCAATCCACTCCTCTAGTCCAGCCTTGCAGTTTATCCTCTGCCGGGCGGGCTTGACTGAAAACTGAAATAGGTTCACCAGCAAAGCTCCCAGCAGGTTACCCTAGTGTAGCCTCAGGTAGGGGCTTAGAGGTGAGCCTGGGGGGGTGGGAAAGGACAGGTTAGGCTAGAGGGTGACGTCGACTGGATCTTAACTGTGGTACCCCTGCAAGATCGCAACCCAACCACCCGCACAGCCTATGTCACTTATGCCCTGGTGATCGTTAACATCTTAATTTTTCTGTACCAGCTAACCCTGTCGCCACAAGAGCTGGCAGCTTTTTTCCGGGAGTGGGCAGTGGTACCGATAGAGTTGACGGCCAGTTTTCGAGGGGAGATCACCTCTTCGTCGCGTCCAGAATGGGTAACCCTATTCACCTCACAATTTCTGCATGGGGGTTTTCTCCACATTGGCGGGAACATGCTTTTTTTGTGGGTTTTCGGCAACAACGTTGAGGATCGCTTGGGCCATGTGCGCTACCTCATCTTCTACCTGACTTGCGGAGCTTTGGCTGCATTAACGCAGTGGTTTTTCGATATGGGATCCCCCATTCCTTCACTGGGGGCAAGCGGCGCTATTGCTGGCGTATTGGGAGCCTATATTTTGCGTTTTCCACGGGCCGAGATTCTGACCCTGGTGCCCTTGGGTATTTTCATCACAACCCTCTACGTTCCGGCTTGGGTGTTCCTAGGCTTTTGGTTCATCCAGCAAGCTTTCTACGGCATTGCCAGCCTACAGACGCCTACCAATATCGGTATGCAGGGTGGGGGAATTGCTTACTGGGCCCATGCGGGCGGTTTTGTGTTTGGGGCCATTTTGGGGCCGCTGATGGGGTTGTTTTCCGGCAAAAGCCCTTATGACCGCCAAATGACTTGGCAACAACGTGACAGGGATCTGTTTTGATTTGATCAGCTTTGATACTTTCTCAGTCTATTGTTAATCGGATAGCAGCGTGATGGGAGAAAGCCATGGTCAGTCTATCTGCCAAGCCTCTAACTCTGGAAGACTTTCTCCAACAGCCGGAAACTCAGCCCGCCAGCGAGTTCATCAAAGGAGAAATTATCCAGAAGCCCATGCCACAGGGAAAACATAGCCGTCTCCAACTAAAACTGGGTAGCTTCATTAACGAGATGTTGGAGCCTTCTCAACTGGGAATGGCATTTCCAGAGCTGCGCTGCACCTTCGCCGGATATGCGATTGTACCGGATATTTCTGTAATCGCCTGGGATCGGATCCCTGTGGATGAAGATGGCACCATTCAAAATCTCATCCCCTTTTGCCCTGATTGGATGATCGAGATTCTCTCTCCCAATCAAAATCAAATGAAGCTGGTCAAAAAAATCCTGATCGGTTTGGCCCACGGCTGCCAAATGGGATGGGTGGTGGATCCCGAAGAAAGGGTTGTTTTCGCCTACCCTGCCGGGCAGCAGCCGACGGTGCATGAGGATCCCCAAGAGGTGATCCCCACTCCTGCGTTTGCCCAAGGGATCCAACTGACAATCGCAACTTTGTTCGGCTGGATGCAAGTTCAAGCTGGCGAGAGCCACAAGTCCAATGCGGGATAGAAAAAGAGTGGATCTCCTTCCATCCCTCAATTCTCAATTCAAATTCAACATTCAGTTGTTGTAGAGGGCAGGAGCTTGGGCAACCGTCTCACCAGTTTGAGGTAGCTCCTGCCGCAGCAGCGCCACCAAGGCGTTGGTGGATTGGTCGTAGAGGCTGGTCACCAGCTTGGGGTAGAGCCCAATGCCGATGATGGGGATCAACAGGCAGGCGATGATGAACACCTCGCGTGGCTCAGCATCTACCAATTCTTCGTGTTCGGTGAGCTCTTTGTTCTCTGGGCCAAAGAAAATCTGCCGCAACATCGACAGCAGGTAGATGGGGGTCAGGATCACCCCAACTGCTGCCAGGAAAACCACCACCAACCGGAAGGGGAGAGAGTAGGCATCGGTGGTGGCCATGCCGATAAACACCATGATCTCGGCCACAAAGCCGCTCATGCCGGGTAGGGCTAGCGAAGCCAGGGAGCAGGCGGTGAACATGGAGAAGATCTTGGGCATCTTCAGGCCAACGCCGCCCATTTCCTCCAGCTCCAGCGTATGGGTGCGGTCGTAGGTGGCCCCCACCAAAAAGAACAGGCTGGCCCCGATCAGCCCGTGGGAGATCATCTGCAGCATGGCGCCGCTCATGCCGATCTCCGTCAGGGATCCGATACCGATGAGCACGAAGCCCATGTGGCTGATGGAAGAGTAGGCGATCTTCCGTTTCAGGTTGCGCTGGGCAAAAGAGGTGAGGGCGGCAAAGATGATGTTCACCACCCCCAGCACGATCAGCACCGGCGCAAAGTAAAGATGAGCATCCGGCAGCATACCCGCATTCATGCGCATCAGGGCATAGCCCCCCATCTTGAGCAGGATCCCGGCCAGCAACATGTGCACCGGCGCAGTGGCCTCGCCGTGGGCATCGGGCAGCCAAGTGTGCAAGGGGAAAATGGGCAGCTTCACCCCATAGGCAATGAGGAAGGCCCCATACATCAGCAGTTGGAAGGTGAGCGGATAGGTCTTGTGGGCCAGATCCGTCATGTCAAAGCTGATGGGATCCCCGTAGAAGGCCATGGCCAGACCTGCCACCAAGATAAACAGGGAGCTGAGGGCCGTGTAGAGGATGAACTTGGTGGCCGCATAGAGGCGGTTTGCCCCACCCCAAATGGAGAGGAGCAAGTACACCGGGATCAGCTCCAATTCCCACATCAGGAAGAAAAGCAACATGTCCTGCACGGCAAACACCCCGATCTGCCCGCCATACATGGCCAGCATCAAAAAGTAGAAGAGGCGAGGCTTGAGGGTGACCGGCCAAGCGGCCAAGATGGCTAGGGTAGTGATAAACGCCGTGAGCAGGATCAGGGGCATGGAGAGGCCATCAGCCCCCACCGACCAGCTCAAGCCCACCTGGGGTACCCAGGTGTAGCGCTCCAGCAGTTGCAAGCCCGTCTGGCCGGGATCGTAGCCGACATAGAAGCCGGCCAGCAGAATCAGCAGATCCGTGACCGCAATGAACAAAGCAAACCAGCGGATCCGCTCGGCCAACTTTTGTGCGTAGGCGCGGGTACTGGGATCCCCAGCCGGTGCTGGGATCAGGGGAATAAATAGGGCGGCCAACACAGGGTAAGCGATGACCGTGGTCAGCCAAGGAAACTCGTGCAAGCTGGGCAGCGCCATGGATGTAACCTCGCTTGTGCCATACCATCAGGGGGATCCCTGCCGGCTGCAATCCGACAGCCCTTTACCAGAATCGCCCTTCCTTTACCAGAATCGCCCTTGAGTATCTATGCTTAGCAAATCTACAGGATTATCTTAAGGCTCCCTCTCCCTTTGCGTTGGGATCCCTGGGATGGAGCAGATGCATGGGTGGATGTTGTACCCGAAAATCAAAATATAGTCTTCCACTGTTCTCACAAGGTAACCGATCTCATCATGCCTCAGCCCAAACTGATCATCCACGGCGGAGCCGGCAGCGCCCTGGAAGGGGAAAGCAGCCTGGAAAAAGTGAGGGGATCCCTGCAGCAGGTGGTGGAGAGCACCTACGAGCTGCTGTTGGCTGGGCAGAGTGCCGAGGCGGCGGTGATGCATGCCTGCCAGTTGCTGGAGGATGATCCGCTCTACAATGCCGGGACGGGGTCGGTCTTGCAATCGGATGGGCAAATCCGCATGAGCGCCGCTCTCATGAACGGGGCCACCCAGTCTTTTAGCGGGGTGATCAACGTCAGCCGAGTTCAGCATCCCATCCTCATGGCCCAGGCTCTGCAATCAAGCCCGGATCGCGTGGTGGCCGAACAAGGGGCAGCAGAGCTGGCGCGGGAGCTGCAGTTGCCGGTCTATGACCCGGCCACTCTCAAGCGGGTTCAAGAGTGGGTGCAGTTGCGCCAAACCCATCCCCCAACTAGGGTTCTCACTGCTCTGGCCATGGGCACGGTGGGGGCGGTGGCGCTGGATCAACGGGGGCAAATCTGTGCCGGCACCTCCACCGGCGGGCGGGGGTTTGAACGGGTGGGGCGGGTGAGCGATTCGGCCACTCCGGCGGGAACCTATGCCAGTGCGGCGGCGGGGGTCAGTTGTACTGGTGTCGGGGAAGATATTTTGGATGAGAGCTTGGCGGCGCGGATTGTGATTCGAGTGGAAGATGGCCTCAGCCTGAAGGCTGCCATGGCCAAGTCTTTTCAAGAGGCCCGCCAACGTCGCCGCTCCTTTGGGGCCATTGCTCTATCGCGCTCGGGGGAGATTGCCTGGGATACCACCACCGACCTACTGCTGGCCGCCTATCACGATGGGCAGGGGATCGGCTTGACGATCTAAACTTCTAGCCGGGCTTGCGGGATTAGACCTGGACAAGCCTGAGGCGGTTGGATAAGAGTAGGATAAGAGTAGAAATAGTACTTAAACAAACCAAGTCTGCCCCCTGGCGGGCCACTGTAGAGCGTTTATGGCACTTCACGCGGAGTTGCACCGTCATTTGGGCGGTTCGGTTGTCCCCCGAATTCTGTGGCGCTATTTTCACCGCCAGGGATCCCCTGTGGCGGAGCGCTTTCCCACCTATGCCGAGTTTGAGGAGTTCTACACCCGCCCGCGCAACACCCTCGAAGATTACCTGGAGCTGCACACGCTGGTGGAACAGGTGCAGACCCTGGAAACCCTGCCCTATTTTATCTACCGCCTGCTGCGGGGAGCCTATGTCTTTGAGGATCTGGCCTACCTGGAGATTCGCTACACTCCCTACCTACGCACGGATCCCAGCCTGGATGAGGCGGAGCGCCTCAAGCAGATGCGCCAGGTAATCGAGACGGTGGGGCAGGCCAGCCAGCAGCGAGAGTATCCCATCGTCACCACCCAGATCGTCTGTTTGCACTCGCGCTTGCCCAGCCACATCAACCGAGCCATGGTGGAAGCTGCCGCCGAGTCGGAGTATGTGTGTGCCATCGACCTGGCCGGAGGAGACAAGCCCTACGGTGAACGGATGGACGAGTGGATTGAGCTGTTCAAGTATGCGCTGGCCCGGGGCCTGAAAACCACTGCCCACCTGTACGAAACTTTGGATGGCTGCTACCCACAGTTGCTGCCCTATGTCTCGCGGATCGGCCACGGCATTCAGATCCCCCTCCACTATCCAGAATTGCTGCCGGAGCTGGCACGGCGAGGCCAATGCCTAGAAGTTTGTCCCACCACCTATCTAAAAACGGGAACCCTGCCCAGTTTGGAGCCCCTCAAGATTGTCTTTGACCGCTGCTTTGAGGCGGGGGTGGATATCGCCATCTGCACCGACAACGCCGGCTTGCACAATGTACGCCTGCCGTTTGAGTACGAGAACCTGCTGACCCACGACATCATCGATTTCGAGCAGCTCAAACACTGCCAGGAAGCAGCCTTTCGTCACGCTTTTGCCTGGCCCTACAAGGGGCGTCCGGCCTCATTGTTGTCGGAGTTACAGCAGGGGGTATCTGCTTCTTTGGTGGCTCTCTGATCCCCTCAGCGGGACGGAGTCTTTATTCTTCATCCGAGCTTCTTGAGAATAGGGAAGGGATCCACAGCAGAGCCGGGGGCAATTTTCGCAAGGGAAATAACGGCTTGGATCCCTTGCCCAGAGCGATGTTGAGCGGCATCCGAGGGTGGATGAAGCCCAACAGAATCCAATGCTGAGTCTACTGAGCCAAGCATGAAGGTCTATATCAGTGCCGATATTGAAGGGATTGCCGGCATCAGCCATTGGGATGAGGCCACCATCGGCCAGCCGGGTTACGAGGCATTCCGAGAGCAGATGACCCGAGCAGTGATCGCGGCTTGTGAGGGATCCCTGGCTGCCGGAGCCACGCAGATCACAGTCAAAGATGCCCATGACTCAGGGCGAAACCTCATCCCCGAACGGTTGCCGGAGCCGGTGCAACTCATCCGCGGCTGGAGCGGCCACCCCTACTGTATGGTGCAAGAGTTGGATCGCAGTTACGATGCCCTGCTCCTAATCGGCTATCATGCCCGCGCCGGATCTGCTGCCAACCCCCTCGCCCACACCTACACCACCGAAGTTAGCCAAATCCGGCTGAACGGCCAGGCCATCGCCGAGTTTCACCTGGTCAGCCTCACGGCTGCCTATGAGGGAGTCCCAGTTGTGTTTGTAGCCGGAGATGCGGAGGTGTGTGCCGCAGCGAAAGCTTATGACGCCCACATCGAGACGGTGGTCACCCACAAAGGGATAGGCCAGTCGGTCATTACGCCACATCCGCAGCAGGTTCTACAGGCCATCCGCCAAGGTGTAGAGGGATCCCTGAGGCGGCTGTCGGCCTACCGTCCTCGCCCACTGCCGGATCACTTTCAATTGGAAGTGGACTACAAGGATCCCGCTCGGGCCTACCGCAAGTCTTTTTATCCCGGCTGCCGGTGGATTGCCGATTCCACGGTTCGGCTGGAAGTTTCCGAGTGGTTTGAGGTGTTGCGGGCTTTGGAGTTTATCGTGCTCACCTAGCCAGGGATCCAAGCGGCATCTGGATGAGGCGAGCAGCAGCTTCCCTGAGGCTGGTCTCGGAAAGGTCAGACAGCTCAATCCAGGCCCGAAGGCGATTGAAGTTTTGCTGCAGCCCGTGTCGATAGGTGGGGTCGTAGTGCTGCTCTAGCAACTCCTGCACAAACTGCGGCCAGTCTTGGGCGTCGATCAGCTCAAACCAACGCTGCAGGCGGGCCTGGCCAAGACGGGACTTCAGAGGCAGCAATTTTTCCTTCAGCGCTTGGGGGTGAGCAATCCAGTGGGGATAATGGGCGATCAGCCCCTTCACCCGCTCCTCTAGAGGCAACTGCACTTCGACACAGTCGGCTTGGGTAAGGGCTTGCCAAAGGGCAGGCGGCAGATGGAGCTGGCCCACTTTGGCACTCTCAGCCTCCACCCAGACTGGCTTGGCGGGATCCCACTGGAGAAAAACCTGCACCAGTTGACTTTCAAAGCTCTTCTGACTGGGCTGTGGCACCCCCCACTCGGCCCCCAGGAGGGATCCCCGGTGACAGGCCAGCTTTTCCAGATCGAGGACTTGGGATCCCTGTTGGCGCAGATGGTGAAGCAACTGGGTTTTGCCGCTCCCTGTTGGTCCGCAGAGCACTCGGTAGGTAAATTCCTGGGGCAAGATCTGCAGCTGTCGGCGCACCCAGGCCCGGTAGGTTTTGTAGCCACCTTGCAAAACCGTAACCTGCCAGCCCACCTGGGACAACACCAATGCCAAGCTGGCAGAGCGCTGCCCTCCCCGCCAGCAGTAGATTAGGGGCCGGTAATCGCGATCTTTATCGGCAAAATGGGTTTGCAAGTGGCGACTGATGTTCTGGGCCACCAAGCTTGCCCCTCGTTTGCGGGCTGTAAAGGGATCCACCTGCTTGTAGAGCGTGCCCACCTCCGCCCGTTCTGTATCGTAGAGTACAGGCAAGTTGATGGCTCCCGGCCAATGATCCTCTGCGAACTCTGCCGGAGAGCGCACATCGATAATTTCGCTGTAGGTGTGCAGCCAGGGCTCTGCAGTGAAGTGAATCGGAGGAGACACAAACCTGTGGATGGAAATGGCAAGCTAGCGCAATCTTGAACAGTTTCTAGCTTAGCCAACGCTGCTGCTCAAGGAAGCCCAGGGCTAACCCTAGCCTATCCCCTCGCAGGTGGACTTCTCGCTTTTCCAGAAGTTTAGGCAAGGTCTCTGGAACATGCAGGATGCCATTTGCCGCTCTCAAAAAAGTTATAGAGGTTTTCAGGCTCTCCAGGTGCCACCTCAGATAGAAAGGTGAGCTCGGACTTTTTCTTCGTCCATTTGGTCAGTCGGCCCCTCCATGATAAGGGATCCATTTTCCATAAGATAAAAGTAATCGGCTAGGCTTTGGGCAAACTCAAAATACTGCTCCACCAGCAACACCGAAACGCCCCGCTCCTTTTGAATGCGGCTGATGGCTTCTTCGATCTCGATAATGATAGAGGGCTGGATCCCTTCTGTGGGCTCATCCAGGAGCAAAAGTTTGGGCTCCGCCACCAAAGCTCTGGCGATGGCCAGTTGCTGCTGCTGCCCACCGCTCAAATCCCCACCCAGCCGTTTAAGAAAAGAACGCAGAATTGGGAATAGGTCATAGACAAACTCAGGTATGATCCGTTCTCTGTCCGGTGCCGCTTCTAGCCCCACCAGCAGGTTTTCCTCAACCGTTAGGCGGGGAAATATCTCTCGACCTTGGGGTACATAGCCAATACCGGCGCGGGCTCGCCAATTGGGAGGGTAATGGTTGATAGGACGGCCCTCAAAAGCAATTTTGCCTGTGCAGTCTTTCAGAAGTCCCATCAAGGCTTTAAGTGTGGTGGTTTTGCCCATACCATTGCGGCCCAGAAGGCAAACCGCTTGGCCGGGAAAGATCTTAAAAGAGAGATCCTTCACAATTAAACTCTGACCATAGTAAACCCTCAAGTTGGAGACCTCCAGGAGAGGCCCGGATCCATCTCGGGATAAGTTTTGTGTTGCGGTCGCGTTTTCCGTATTCATAGGCCTGCGCATGAGTCGATTAGATACAGAACTATAGCCTCTTTGCTTAGTTTTTCCCCTTGTGGGATCCGAGATAGACCTCAATCACTCTCGGGTCGTTTTTCACATCCTCAAAGGTACCTTCGCACAGCACCGAGCCTTGGTGTAAAACGGTAACCTTGCGGGCAATTTGTCGGACAAACACCATGTCATGTTCGATCACCAAAATGGTGTGGCTTTGGGCTAAGGATTGAATTAACTCTCCTGTAGCTTCTGTTTCTTTGTCCGTCATCCCGGCCACGCATTCATCCAGCAGCAGCAAATCCGGATCTTGAGCAATCACCATGCCGATCTCCAGCCATTGCTTTTCTCCGTGGGAAAGCAGCCCTGCCGGAACCCGATCCTTACGGCTGAGGCCAATGGTTTCCAAAAGAGCATCCGTTTTTTCTCGCAGATGCTTTTTGCCCAATAGGGTGGAAAAAACCCTTTTGTCAGGGTTGAGGGATAGCTCCAAGTTTTCTCGCACGCTCAAGTTTTGATAGACCCGCGGCGTCTGAAACTTGCGCCCAACACCCAAAATCGAGATCTCATGTTCCTTGAGCTTGGTCAGATCTTTTCCTTTAAACAGCACCCGGCCTCGAGTAGGCTTAACCTTGCCCGTCAGCACATCGAGAAACGTAGTCTTGCCTGCCCCATTGGGGCCGATGACCACCCGCAGCTCCCCTTCCTCCAGAGAGAAGTTCAGCCTGTCCAAAGCCTTGAAGCCATCAAAGCTGACGGTGAGATCCTGAGTTTGTAAAATTTGTCGGGTGGCGGTGGGAGCTGCAGTGAGCATAGGGATCACATCCAAGAACGGAAAGGCCAAAGGTCAAACCGGATTCTCAACCCATCAAATAAACCCATCAAATAGGAGAGGAAACTTGGCATCGCTGGCTCACCCATGGGATCCTCTTACCTTAAACTTATATCTTGCACATAACTGACATCCTCAAGAGAAAGCCAGATTTAGGCTGGAGAAGTATTTGCCAAACGCCTGCGCCAAAGCTGAACGGTGACCCAAAGTTGCCTGCCTTGGGTGCGCACCCAACCCACCAGTCCATCCGGCAGCACCAGCACCACCAACAGGAACAATCCCCCCTGGAAAAACAGCCAAATCTCCGGAAAATTTTCGCTCAGCAAGCTCTTGGCAAAGTTGACCAACAGAGCCCCCAGCACTGCCCCCACCAAACTGGCCCGACCGCCCACCGCCACCCAGATCACCATTTCAATGGAAAAGGGAACGGCCATCGCATTGGGGGAGATGATCCCAGTTTGCAAGGTAAACAAAGCTCCGGCAATGCCTGCCAGGGCAGCAGACACGGCAAACACCAGAACTTTAAAGCCGGTGGGATCGTAGCCGGAAAAACGAACCCGCGGCTCGTCATCTCGAATGGCTACCAGGATCCGACCGAATAGGCCGCTGGTCAGCCAACGACAGAGAAGGTAAGCCAAAACCACCGCCAGAACTGTAGTGACATAGACAGCGAAGCGCATCTCGGACGAGTTGACATCCAGGCCAAACAAAGTCTGGAAGTTGGTCAGGCCGTTGGTGCCGTTGATTAAGCGCTGTTGGCCGTTGAAGAAGTTAAAGAAAATAATCGTGGTGGCCTGAGTTAGAATGGAGAAATAAACCCCTCGAATGCGATTTCTCACCACCAAATATCCCAGGGCTGCTGCCACCAAAGCCGGGATCAAGACCACAGCAACAGCCGTAAACGGAAACGAATAAAAGGGATACCAAAACCAGGGCAATTCCGTTACCCCGTAGAGGCTGAAAAACTCCGGTATCTGACCTTCCGGCAATTGCAATTTCAGGTGCATCCCCAGAGCGTAGCCCCCCAAGGCAAAGAACACCCCATGCCCCAGGCTGAGCATGCCGGTATAGCCCCAGATGAGGTCGATCCCCAAAGCTACAATGCTGAGGGCCAGAAACCGCCCCAACAAGTTGAGCCGAAAGCCAGACAGCACAGTTGGGGCCACAAAGATCAAGGCCAGCACCAAAACGATGAGGATCCCGGCCTCCCACAGAAGCTTGCGAGAAGAATTGGGATCCCCACCCGCGGCGGGAGCAGCCACTTCATGATCAGCACGGGGGGAATGAACCAGTTTCATGGGCTTTGTGAGGGAGTAGAAGATGGAGAGTCTGGTCCTAGAGTTTTCGCCAAGCGAGATCATTCCCTAGGCATCCACCATACGACCTTTTTCGGGGAAAAGGCCCCGAGGTCGCACCTGCAAAAAGGCCACGATCAAAGCAAAGACCATCACCTTGGCCATGCTGGTGGTGGCAAAAAAGTTGAGGGTATCGGTCAGGATGGGCACGTTGGAAAAGATCAAAGCCAGCGTCCCTGAGCCGATGACAAAGTTGGCAATCCCGATCCCAAGCGCCGCCACAATACTGCCTAAGAGCTTACCAACACCCCCCACGACGACCACCATAAAGGTATCCACGATGTAGTTCTGGCCGGTGTTCGGCCCCACGGATCCCAGCAGGCTGACCGCCACGCCGGCTACTCCCGCCAGACCCGAACCGATGGCAAAGGTAAGGGCATCCACCTTTTGCGTAGGGATCCCTACACAGGCGCTCATGGCCCGATTCTGGGTAACCGCCCGGATGCGCAGCCCCCAGCGGGTGCGCTGCAAGAAGAAGTACAGCCCTAGGATGCAGAAGACAGTGAGGGCGATGATAAACAGGCGGGTATTGGGCAAAAACAGGCTGCCCACCGGGATCCCACCCCCCAGCCAACGGGGAGCAGTCACATCTTTGTTCTGGGCTCCAAACCAGGGTTGAGTGACTGCTAAAGCATAGGTTTGCGCCAGCACCCGCCCCCCCACCGCTGCAATGGCCGTGGAAAGCACCAGTAGCAGCGCCAGCGTCCACCCTTTGAGGCGCGGCCAATCCGTTCGCCTGGCCAAGAGCCACCAGCCGCCAAAAAAGAGCACCGCGAAGGCCCCCAAGCGGAAAGCCAGCACCCAATTGACGCTGCGCACAAACTGCTGCAGGATCAGGCTCACGCCCCAGGTGGCCAAAAGGGTCTCCAAGGGTCGGCCATACAAAAAGCGGATCACCCCCCGCTCCAGGGCTAGTCCCACCAGAGCCGTGACGGCAAAGGCAGCTACCAAAGCCGGGAAGATATACAGATCCCGCCAGGGATCCCCTAGGGGACGAAAGGCATTTTGAACCACAAAAGTGGTGTAGGCCCCCAACATCATCAGCTCCCCATGGGCCATGTTGATGACCCCCATGAGGCCGAAAACAATGGCCAAGCCCAATGCGGCTATTAGCAAGACGGTGCCGATGCTAATGCCGTTGAACAAGCTGTCCAGGAGCAAGGTCATGGGCAGGGGATCCTCCTTCCAACTAAACTAGGGAGGCTAACCGAGCATCTAGGCGGGATCCCCGACCCTATCCAAACGGCAAGGGATCCCAGCCCTGGCCAGGACTAGCTGACTTTGTAGCGACCGCCCTTGGCCGGATCTGACCAATCGCAGGCAAAGCCCTTGGTCTCTGCCACAAACTGGTTCCAGGGCTGCGGCTCCACGGCATCCGTAGAAAAGATGACATCAAACAAACCGTCAGAGCGCACCTGGCCGATCCGCACATACTTGGTCAGGTGGTGATTGGTGTTCATGGTTACCAAGCCTTCTGGGGCATCAAAGGTCTGGCCATAGGCTGCCTGCCGCACGGCGTCGATTTCCACTGTTCCCGCTTTTTCCACTGCCTGCTTCCAGATGTAAACCATGATGTAGGCGGCTTCCATCGGGTCGTTGGTGACGCGGTTTTGGCCGTATTCTGCCTTGAAAGCTTCCACAAACTTCTTGTTGGCAGGCGTATCCACCGTCATAAAGTAGTTCCAGGCGGCGAAGTGCCCTTCCAAGAATTCGGGGCCGATGGCCTGCACCTCTTCTTCAGCAATGCTGACGGACATGGAAGGATAGCGATCTGGCCCCAGCCCTGCCCCTTTCAACTGTTTGAAAAAGGCCACGTTGCTGTCGCCGTTCAAGCTGTTGTAGATCACACCGCCATTGGGAAGAGCGGCCCGGATCTTGCTGATGATGGGGGTAACTTCTGTGTTGCCCAAAGGCAGATAGTCTTCACCCACCACTTTGCCCCCCAGGGCTTCCAACTGGGCCTTGATGATGGTGTTGGCCGTGCGGGGGAACACATAGTCGGATCCCACCAGGAAGAACTCTTTGCCCTTGTTCTTGAGCAGCCATTCCACCGAAGGCTCGATCTGCTGGTTGGGGGCAGCGCCGGTGTAGAAGATGTTTTTGGAGCACTCTTGTCCTTCGTACTGCACGGGATACCAGAGCAGGTGCTGCTTGGATTCAAACACCGGCAAAACCGCTTTGCGACTGGCCGAAGTCCAGCAGCCGAATACCGTTGCCACCTTGTCCACATCGATCAATTTGGTGGCTTTCTCGGCAAAGGTTGGCCAATCGGAAGCCCCATCCTCGATAATCGGCTCGATCTGCTTGCCCAAAACCCCACCGGCGGCATTGATCTCTTTGATAGCCAGCTTTTCCGCATCCACCACGCTGGTTTCTGAAATGGCCATGGTGCCGCTGAGGGAGTGCAAAATGCCAACGCGAATGGTCTCTCCCTGGGCGTAGGCGGGCACAGACCGCTTCACCCAGATCTGCGGCCCCAGGGCCGCCCCGGCTCCGGCCAGAGCGCCCATTTTCAGCACTTGACGACGATTAAAAGATTGAGCCATCGGTGATCTCCGAAACGAAGTGAGTGCAAAGGGTGTTAAGAAGTCCAGTTGTTGCAGCAGCCCGGCCAACGGGGGGAAGCACCTAGCTCATCACCTCGCCCATGTGTTGAACCTGCCCAACTGCGCTCAGCTGAGGCTTTCACCGAATGCCTTCCCAACGTCAACAGGGGAAAGGCTAATCCTGCAGTCGAGAAAGCGTTGTGCATCCCTGTTGCCTTAACGTGTTCCATCAAACCCATTCGGCCCGGAGAGAATTGTATCGCGGGATACCTTTTCCCAGAATCCGAGCCTGTTCTCGGCTCCCTTTCCCCACAGGCTGTAGGCAAAGGCAGGGATCCCTTGCTGCCGGCATAATAGGGGTTCTGGGGTCGAGAATTAGTTGAGAGTTAACAGCTTATGGTGCAACAGGCTGGCTATGGATCTTGGCGATCCCCGATTACCGCTGACCTGGTGGTGACGGGATCCCTGCGCTTGGGACAGATGGTTTGGGATCAGGGGGATCTCTACTGGACGGAGGGTCGCCCGCAAGAAAAAGGGCGCAATGTGTTGATGCGGCGCTCTGCCGACGGGATCCTGGTGGAGCTGACACCGGCACCTTTCAATGTGCGGACACGGGTGCATGAGTATGGGGGTGGAGCTTATTGGGTGTCGGCAGGGGTAGTGTATTTTTGCAACTTCGCTGACCAACGGCTCTACCGCCTGCTGCCGGGTTCAGATCCCCAGCCCCTGACGGAAGCAGGCCCCTATCGCTATGCAGATGGGGTGGTGGATCGGGCGCGTGGACGCATCCTCTGTGTGCGGGAAGATCACAGCCGCCAGGGAGAGCCGGAAAACAGCCTTGTCTCGATTGACTTAGCAAGTCGATCCCAGCAGATTTTGGCTTCTGGGCACGACTTCTACGCCAGCCCGCGCCTCAGTCCAGACGGCCAGACCTTGGTATGGCTGACCTGGGATCACCCCCAAATGCCCTGGGACGGCACAGAGCTGTGGCGGTCTGAGGTGAACCCTGACGGCAGCTTGGGAGAACCTCAAAAGCTGGCCGGTGGCCCTGCCGAGTCGATCTTCCAGCCCCAGTGGTCACCGCAAGGGGATCTCTACTTTGTTTCCGATTGCAGCGGCTGGTGGAACCTCTATCGCTGGGATCCCCAGGGCCCCATTCCCCTCTGCCCTATGGAAGCAGAGTTTGGAGAGCCGCAGTGGGTGTTTGGCCTGAGCACCTACGGCTTTGCTGGGGATGGGCGCATTCTGGCCTGCTACCAACAGGGGGGTCTGTGCCATTTGGCCTACCTGGATCCCCAGTCGGGGCAACAGGAAGAGATCCCTTTGCCCTACACCGAGATCCACAATCTGCAGGTAAGTGGGGAAAAAGCCGCTTTCCTGGCCGGATCCCCGACGGAAGCCACTGCCTTGGTCTGCCTAGACTTACCCTCCAGCCAAGTGGAGGTGGTGGCCCGTTCCAGCAGCGTGGCGGTGGATCCTGACTATCTGTCGATCCCAGAGCCCATTGTTTTTCCCACCGGTGGCGGCAAGGAAGTGGCCTACGCCTTCTTCTATCCCCCCAAAAACCGAGACTTTGTTGCCCCTGCTGGCGAAAAGCCACCCCTGCTGGTAAAAAGCCACGGCGGGCCCACCGGGGCGACGGCAGCCGTGCTCAACCTGGGGATCCAATACTGGACCAGTCGGGGGATTGCCGTTTTGGATGTGAACTACCGGGGCAGCAGCGGCTACGGACGGGCCTATCGGGATGCTCTCAAAGGCCGGTGGGGCCTGGTAGATGTGGAAGATTGCATTGCCGGAGCTCAATTTTTGGCAGAACAGGGCAAGGTGGACGGGGAACGGCTGCTCATTCAAGGGGGCAGCGCTGGTGGCTATACCACGTTGGCGGCCTTGACCTTCCACAGGGTCTTCCGGGCGGGTGCCAGCTACTACGGGGTGAGCGATCTGGAAGCCCTAGCCCAGGAGACCCACAAGTTCGAGTCTCGCTACTTGGACAGCCTTATTGGCCCCTACCCAGAGCGACGGGATCTCTACCGGGAGCGTTCCCCCATTCATCACCTGGAGGGCCTCAATTGTCCGGTTATCTTCTTCCAAGGGTTGGAAGACGCCATCGTGCCCCCCAATCAGGCGGAGAGGATGGTGGCAGCCCTACGGGCCAAAGGGATCCCGGTGGCCTATGTGCCCTTCGAGGGAGAGCAACACGGCTTTCGCCAGGCGGCCAACATCAAACGGGCCTTGGAGGCAGAGCTTTACTTTTATGCTCAGGTGCTGGGGTTTCCGCTGGCAGAACCTCTTGAGCCGGTTCGGATCGAAAACCTAGACACCTGATGATGACTGCTCAATGGGTCGAATAGAAAGGGATCCCGTCCCATCTATGGCCCATTGTTGCTCCACAACGCTGTCGCGACAGAGCAGCCCCTCTATGATGGACTTACCAGCCAACCCGGATGGAGTCATCGATATTGCTCCGCAACACTGTCGCGACTGCTGGTAAGAGAGCTGGTCATGAGCGTCAGTAGCCCTTCCTTCCGTGAACTGCCCATCTTAGAAAGCGGCGATCGTCTCACCCGCGATGAGTTTGAACGGCGCTATCAAGCCATGCCTCAGCTCAAAAAAGCCGAGCTGATTGAGGGAATTGTTTACGTGGCATCTCCCCTCAGATATCGCCGACATGGCAGACCACACAGCCACATCATGGCCTGGCTGGGAGTTTATGAAGCAGCAACGCCGGGGGTTGAGTCGGCGGGCAATCCAACCGTTCGCCTGGACTTGGACAATGAGCCGCAGCCAGATGCCATATTGCGGATGCACGAATCTTGTGGGGGACAGTCCCGCATTAGCGAGGATGACTACATTGAGGGTGCACCGGAGCTGATTGTGGAGATTGCCGCCAGCACAGCTTCCTACGACCTGCATGATAAGCTGCGGGCCTACCGGCGCAACGGCGTGCGGGAATATCTGGTCTGGCTAACCCAAGAGCAAGCCTTTCGCTGGTATGTCTTCCAGAATGGAGAGTACGTGCTGCAACAGCCCAATGAGTCGGGCGTCTTGTACAGTCGGGTGTTTCCGGGGTTGTGGTTAGCCGTGGACGCGCTGCTGACGGGCAACATGCAGCAGGTGTTGGGTGTGCTGCAAAGGGGAATTGAGTCGGAGGAACACCGAGAGTTTGCAGCGCGGTTGGTAACCAGAGGAGCAGAGGGTGGGGCCTAGGCCATAGGTCTGAGGGACGGGTTTGTGCTCAGAAAGGCCCAGGTTAATGGCTGTGGGCCAACAGGTTGGGCTCGAAGACAGCCATCTCCAACCGAAACGGGATCCCCATGTGGGCCAGCCAGTCCTGCAGGGGATCATCGGCCAGCGCCAGGATCTGTCCTTGGAGGGAAACGTGGGCCGGGCGGTGCCAATTGCCCAGTTGATGAATCACCTGGCCCATCTGGATGGGGTTTTCAGGTTGAATCAAGAGCACCGGTTCGGGTTGGGCTCTGACCCGAATGTGTCGCTGCGCATCCGCATAGAGCAGATCCCCATCGTGAAGATGGGTGCCCCGAGGCAGCATCAACTGGATCTCGGTGCCCCAGTCGCTCACCAGCCGTTGCCGGGATCGCTGGCGGTCGTGCCAAGTGAGGGCAACCACTTCCAATTGGCCGGGGATCCCCTCTGGCGGCTCGTCCAGCAGTTGCGTCACCGTAATGGCCGCGGGCTCCTCTCCCGCAGCATGGGCATCTTCGCTCATGTTAGGGACTCCAGATACTGGCTGAGGTCTTCTTGAAGGCGAGAGAACTCCACCTCAGTGGAAAAGCGCAGCCCTTCCGTTTTCACAGTAACCAAGACCTTGGCTGCGTGGGGGCCAGCCCAGATGTTGGGGTTGCAGAACATCTCCAAGCTGAAATCTTCAGTAGGGTAACGAAACTCAACCGGCTCCTGAGGCTGCTGTCGGGAACGGATCTTGAGTCGCTCCAAGAGGATTTGCAGAGCCTTGTGCCATTGTTGTGCCGCCTCAGGCGAAAGGGAGAAACTGGCCGAGCCGGTTGCGAAGTTGAGGGCAAACTGAGGAAAATGGGTAGTCATGGAGGCCCGTACCGTTCGCGAAGTGTCCTCTGGAGGGCAGCATTGGAAAACAACAGTATCTTACGTCAGCTCTTGCTAATGGGCGTGGGCACAACCACTCTGCTGGCAGAACAGTTGAGAAAGGCTGCCGACGACTTGGTGCAGAAGGGGCAGCTCAACCCAGAAGAGGCATCCAATGTCATCAACAACCTGCTCAACCAGGTGAAAGCCGAGCAGAGCAACTTTGAATCCTATGTTCAGCGGCAGGTGCGCAACGTCCTGCAGGATCTGGGCGTGCCCCGCCAATCGGAAATGGACGAGCTGCGCGGGCGGCTGGATCGGCTGGAGCGGCAGGTGCGCAATTTGGAAAATCAGGTTTACCGCCGGTAGCCGAGCTGAGCCTTCCCCTTTTGCCGGCTTTCCTTTGCCGTTGGGCAGGGTTTTGCCGAACGTTGCGATACCCTGAAGTCCTCTCTGGGAGAATTCATCAAGTTCCTATGTCAAGCGAAGTTTTGACCGTCACAGGCCGAGGGATCCCCCTGCTGGGCAACGACATCGACACCGACCGAATTATTCCGGCCCGCTTTTTGAAGTGCGTCACCTTCGACGGCTTGGGCCAGCACGTGTTTGCCGACGACCGCGCCCAGGATCCCGGCCAACACCCCTTCGATCAACCCCAGTACCAGGGAGCCCAGATCCTTGTGGTCAATGCCAATTTTGGCTGTGGCTCCAGTCGGGAGCATGCGCCCCAAGCGCTGGCCAAGTGGGGGATCCGCGCCCTCATTGGCGAAAGCTTTGCCGAGATCTTCTTCGGCAACTGCTTGGCTCTAGGGATCCCTTGTGTCACGGCACCCCCGGCTGTGATTCAAGCCCTGCAGAAGGCGGTGGCGGAAAATCCCCAGCTCCAGTTGACGCTGGATCTGCCCAACAAACAGGTGCGCTGGGAGGCAAATACCGCTGCTGTGGAGATCCCCCAGGGAGCCTGGCAAATGCTGGTGCAGGGCACCTGGGACGCCACAGGACAACTGCTGGCCGCCCAAGCCCAGATTCAGCAAGTAGCCGCTTCTTTACCCTACGTGCGTTGGCAGCGAGCCCGTTGAGCAATCCTCTCCCCCCTGATACCCATACATGGCTGGGCAGTGCTGACCCAGATTTTCTGGATTTGGCGATCCGGGAGATAGAAGCTGCGGATCCAGAGGCTGCCGTGCAGCGGCTAAAGGAAGCACCTGGCTTGGTATGGGTGTGCAGCCAACGCTCATTTGCTGACCTGGCTGAGGCTTGGCAAGCTGACCCGCCCATTTTTTTACGCCACATCTGCCCCATTCACCAAGAACGGCGGCTGGCTGAGGGATCCCCAGTTGAATTGCGCCTTGATGGGGAAATGTTGGCAGCCATTGACCCCACCCTCAGCTTTTCGGTTCAGACGCGCCTGTTTGGAGAGCCGGCTCTCAAGCCCTTCCAGGTCAATGAAACCCTGGCCGAACAGGTGATGGCAGCGGTGGGATCCCCCCTGGAGGTCAAAGACCCACAGCAGGTGATCTCGGTGGTGATCCTGGCTCAACCGATGGGCATTTGCGCTTGGCTGGGCCTATCCTTGGCTGCCCAGAACCTCTCCAACTGGGCCGGTGGGATCCATCGCTTTCGGCGGGATCCAGAGCAAATCAGCCGCTCCGAGTTTAAGCTGCTGGAGGCCATCCAGGTGTTTCAGATTCCCTTAGTGCCGGGGGGACAGGCTCTGGATCTGGGGGCAGCACCGGGGGGATGGTCGCGCATTTTGCGCCTATATGGCCAGCAGGTCACGGCAGTGGATCCGGGGGACTTGGACGAGCGCCTCAGCCAAGATCCGGGGATCTGCCACCATTGCCTCAGCGCCCAAGCCTACTTGGCCCGTGGCCCAGGCCGGTTTCACCTCATCCTCAACGACATGCGCATGGATGGCCCGGCTTCCGCCCACCTGATGGTGGCTTTTGCTCCCCATCTGGAGCCACAGGGGAGAGCTGTGATGACCCTGAAGCTACCCCGCCAACACCGCCTGCGGGTGCTGCGGCAAAGTCTGGAGATTTTGGGTAGTGCCTTCCCCTTGGTGAGGGCCCGCCACCTGTTTCACAACCGCAGCGAAGTCACCCTCTACTTGGGGATCCCTGCCCCTTAATCTGCCGTTTCCACCACCTGAATCTCCCGGCGGAGCACCATTTCGCGAATGGACTCCAGCAAGCCCATCTCCTCAGGGGAGATTTTGCCGTCGGCCCGGATGGCGCTGACGATTTGATCCACCTCTGTGCGGGTGAGCTTTTTGTCTTCCAGCGCTCGGTCCACCAGCGCTTGCAATTGCGAAAACTCCATAAGGCTCCTCTTGCTTGAACAGGTCTTGTCGCCTCATCTCCTCATCCAAGCTACCCGCCCTGACCCAAATCTCCTGCAAGCGCAAGATTCTCTTCAGGTATCCTAAAGAAAACGTGAAACCCACCGAGAGGAAGACATCATGGCTGGCCCGGATCCCAGGAGCACCGCGCACGATTGCGCCACCCTCTGTCGAGATGGCTGTGTCTTGGGAGAGGACTGCCCCCACCGAGAGGCAGCTCGCCAAGCCGTGGCCTTTGTCATGAGCACCGACTGGGAGACCTTGATGCGGATCGCCGAATCCAAGAACCTACCCAAAAGCTCCCCTCAGGAAGAGATGGATCCCCTGCAGTTTTTGGAGAACTACCGCTTGGGCGGGTAGGCCCCAACTGAGTCTTCTCAAGGGATCCCTGCTGAGGATCCAGGGGTTTTGAGCCATACTGAATTTGGTGGGATCCCTGGATTCTATGGTTTGGCCTTGGATCGTCATCGGGTTAGTCCTCATTTCTGCCGAATTGTTTTTGCCAGAATTGGTTGCCGGCTCGGTGGGGCTGGCGGCGCTCTTGGCGGGGCTTTTGGCTTATTTGGGGCTGCCGATCTGGGTACAATTTGCCAGCTGGATTGGGGCATCGGTGGTGTTGATTATCCTCAGCCGCCGTCTGGTGCCCCATGGATCGGTTCAGGTAGAGGAATCTCGCGAGGCGCGGGCAATCACCCCCATTCCCCCAGGCGAACGGGGGCGGGTTTCTTATCTGGGTTCCACCTGGAACGCCAAGTGCAGCATTCCCAACCTGGAAATCCAAGCCGGGCAGGAGCTCTACGTGGTGGAGCGACAGGGGAATACCCTCATTGTCATGCCGGCCAAGATGCTCAAGTCCTGACCTGGACAAATGTTTGTTTCCCTTGTTGCCTTGAGCGAGGGATCCCTGCTTGGGTGTGCATCAGAGGCGGGGATCTGGCATAATCACAAAAGCTAAGCCGGGATGTAGCGCAGCTTGGTAGCGCATCTGCTTTGGGAGCAGAGGGCCGCAGGTTCAAATCCTGTCATCCCGATCCTGCCTGCGACGGGAATTGAGCCGTTTACGCTATTGACCGAGAGTTTCCCACCTATCCAGAGCCCCGCAGCCAAAACCCGCATCTATCGGCAGGGGTGCAGTCTTTGTCTTGAAGGCGCAAGAAGCAAACTCTTCGATTCTTCGATGCCATGAAAGAAATGGGCGGATCAGGCAGCCAAGCGGGATCCCTTGTAGCCAGGCTGAGGGAAAAAAGAAGCAAGCACAAAAAAGGCAGGGTTGACTTGCCCCTGCCGAGAAGATCGAGAGCTGAGAGCCTGCTCTCCTTGTCGCAATCGTTGCATCAAGGCGCGGTTCCGTTTGTCCAGTTGGCGCTTGCGTGCCGATCCCCCACGACCGCGACGGTTTCTGCCCTGATGGCGAGGAGATTCATGAGATTTCAACAGCATGGGATTCCCCTGATAAACTAAACAGTCCTGCCTGATTCTAAACGAAACCTCAGCAACTGGCCACAAGACTGGCGGCGCAAGCTGCGGCATTTGCGGCTGGGGATAGGCCGTCTTTGTCAATTTATTCGCATCATTCGGCATGGAGGACTCCTTGGGACAGCCAGTCTTTTAGGCGGTGGGTAGCCCGGCAGTCATCCTCGTTGTAGATAAGCGAGTGCTCCAAATATCTGCGCTCCCGAGTTTCCAGCCATTGGCTATACCAATAAATGGACTGGGCGCCATTGGCATCAGGCAGACGCCACTGAAACCCCAACCAGCGGGCGATGTTTTTCAGGGAATAGCTCTCGATCGGCAGCACCACCGAGCGTTGCACCCAGGCCTGTAAATCCACAAAGCGCTGCAACAACTGCCGCAGCTGTCGGGGATCCGTGCGGTATTGCTCCCCCAGCCGTCGGCAGGTCTGCACTTCAAAGCCGTGAAAGTGGTAGATGGGAGCGTCAGGATAGCGTTGTGCCAGTTGCAAGAATTGCTCCCAAGCTTGCCTTTCTTCCCGCGGCTCGGCAGCCAGGCAACTGTGATAGCTCGCAACCTTTTTCCCCTCGGCTTGCTCCACCACCAGCAGGCCCAGCAGATAGGCGACGTTGTGGCGGGGATCCGCCTCGATATCGAAGTACAGCTCTACGGGTGTGGTGGGCAGGGTTTCCGGGGGGGATTGAATCCAGAGAGGCTGCCGGCTGAGGGTGGCACGGGCTTGCAGCTGCAGTTGCAGGGCCACGCCGGATCCCAACTTGGGAATGGCTTGCAACCTATCCAACTGAGCGTTGGCCAGGGCTTCAATCGAGTGGATCCCCGCCTCTTGCAAAAGGGGATAGCGGGATCCCGTTACGCCCGGCAGCAGGCTGAGGGGTTGAGCGGCGGCGTTCAACTGCCGACAATGCTCCCGCCAGTGGCAAAGATGACAGCGGCTGCGGGCCATAAACACCTGGGGCGGTTCCGGCTGGCTGAGGGAGTGCAGATACTCCTGCAGCAATTGCCGCACCTGTGCTCGTCGGCGGCTCAGGTGGACGGGGTGCCACTTCCCATCTTTCAGGATCAAAATGCCCCGCTTGGGAACGTTTCCCTGCAGGGATCCGAGCAACTCTGCCTGCAAAGCCAGCAACAATTCGTATTCCGGTTTGGGGCGTTTGCCGATACGAATATGAACCGGCAGGTAAGAGGATCGGGCGGCGTGGCGACTTCTGCCAACGAGAGCGGGATCCCGAATCAGCAGATCCAGGGAGCTGCTCACCCAAACTGAACGTCCCTCTGGAACAGCTTCAGGCGGCAACGCAAGAGCGGGCACCATCTCGCAGTCTTCTGGGGCAGGGATGGGATCCCTTGGAGAGGAGGAGTGAGGGACAGGTTCAGAAGCAAGCTGCAACAGCTCTGCCTCAGCAGTACAGTTGAGATCTTCCTGCGGTTGCCAAAACAGCTCTGCGGCAATCCGTCCGCCGTAGATCCGCTCCGCCCCGTCGGCCATGGCTGCCAAGAGAGCTTCATTGCCTGGCGCAACCCGTTCTCCGGGGAATCGCTCAAACACAGCGGCTGCCAGGGCTTGGCGATCCCGCCGCCATTGCTCCAGCAGGTTGTCCGGCGGCAGCTTGGCCTCTTGAGGGCCAAAGCGATCCAGGTAAGGCAAGCGTCGGCAACGAAAGAAAGCAAGCAGCTCCTCAGCCTCAACAGAACCCTGTCCTGCTGCTGCAACCTGGCACTCCAACGGTGGAAAACCTCAGCTCTGCTGCCATTGTGGCACGCCCCCAGGCTGCCTTTGGGATCCCTCAAGACTTGGGATCCTGAGTGGGCAGGAGATGGGCAATAATGCGCTCAATCGTCTCAGATTGGCGACGAGCTGTATCGGCTTGCTGTTGACATATCGTCTTTAACTCTCCCAGCCAGGTGTTGTGCTCCTGGGATATCAGCACCTGTTGTTGAACAACAGCTTTCAAATGGGTTAGGTCATCCTTGACGAAGCTGACGGTCTCGGCCAGGGTCAACACAGCCCCAACCAGGCGATCCAGCCGGAAGTCAATTTGGTCGAATCGGTCTTTGCTCTGCATTTTCCTTACATTGGTTAGTAGAGGTTATCGGTGGGCGCTGAAGGGAAGTCACTTCACCAAGAAAAAGCCCCAAGCCGAACAGTCAGCCCGCTCAAGCTTGTGTCTTTATTGTTACCCGTACGTACAGATACAGCACTAGCTATTTAGTGCGACTTCCCCTATCTGCTGTACGATCACGCCCTGCCCTGCGGACGTAACTCACCCTTCAGGTGCAATGTGCACTATTTTGCAGAGCTTGGAGAAAAACCACAGGGAACGAGATCACAGCCACGGAAGACTTGAAGGGATAGCATAAACTACTGCCAAGGGCAGGGATCCCTGATAAGACCTGCAGCTTGCTGACACGGCTGGCGTATGCTGGAGAATAAAGATTTCTTTACACTTTACCGGAGCGGACTGTGACAGCTCTTTCGACGGCCCCAACCTTGCCCCAAACCAAGACAGTGGCGGTGGAAATGCAGGGGGTGTGGAAGCGCTTTGGGCAGCAGGTTGCCGTTCAAGATTTGAGCCTGCAGATCCCCCAGGGGGAAGTGTTTGCCCTGTTGGGGCCCAACGGCGCCGGCAAATCCACCACCATCCGCATGCTTACTAGCCTTACCCGACCCAGCCAGGGATCCATCCGGGTGGGGGGGTATGACGTGGTGCGGGATCCGGTGGCGGTGCGGCAGCAAATTGGCGTAGTTCTGCAGCCTATCACCCTAGAGGCAGAGCTGACCGTTTGGGAAAACCTGGAGTTCCACGGGCGTATGCACCACATCCCCAACCCAGAGCGGCAACGGCGCATCGATGAATGGCTGGAGTATGTGCGGCTGGCGGATCGCCGGCAAGACAAAGTGAAAACCCTCTCAGGGGGAATGAAACGACGCTTGCAGGTGGCCAGGGCGTTACTGCATCGCCCCCAGATTTTGTTTTTGGACGAGCCCACCGTCGGGTTGGATCCCCAGGCGCGGCGGCTGTTGTGGGAGATCTTGCGGGATCTCAATCGGCAGGGCATGACCTTGCTGATTACCACCCACTACATGGAGGAGGCAGAAGAGCTGTGCGACCGCATTGGCATCATGGATGGGGGAAGGTTGATCGAGTTGGGCAGCACCGAGCAATTGCGGGCTAAGTACGGAGAGGCTCTGTTGGTGCGCTCCTGTCCTGGCCGGGAGGTGGAGTACACCTTTTTCCCCAGCTTGGCGGAAGCTCAGCGGCAGTTGGAAGCTGAACCTGACAAAACCGGCCTCATGGTGCGCCCGGCCAACTTAGAAGACATTTTTGTGCGTTTGACAGGCCGCCGCTTGGATTAACGGGCCCTCACCCCTGGCCCCTCTCCCAACGTGAAGAGGGGAGAGTTACTTGGGGGTTAAGGTTTTTCCTCTCCCCATCCCTCCTTCGGAGCGGGGGGCTCAAACTTGTAGCCAACTCCACGCACGGTGCGGATCAACTCCGGTTGGCTGGTATCGGTTTCCAGCTTCTTGCGAATTTGGCCGATGTGGACATCGACCACCCGCTCATCTCCCTCGTGGTTGAAATCCCACACCTCTTGAATCAGCTCAGCCCGTCGCCAAACCCGCCCCGGATGTCGAGCCATAGCGTAGAGCAAATCGAACTCCAGAGCTGTTAAGTTGATCGAACGCTGCTCGCGGATGACTGCTCGGGTTTCCGGGTCGATTACCAAAGAGGCAAAGGTCAAGACCGGTGCGCTGGCAACTTCGGTCTTCATGCGTTGCCGCCGCAGAATGGCTTGCACTCGCGCCTGTAACTCCGGCAGGCTGAAGGGCTTGGTCAGGTAGTCATCTGCCCCCAACTGGAATCCGTGCAACTTATCAGCAGGGCTGACGCGGCTGGTCAACATCAACACGTACACGCCGGTCTCTTTTTGCATTTGCTGGCAGAGATCGTAGCCGCTCACATCCGGCAAGTTCAGATCCAAAATTACCAAGGCCGGCTGAAAAGCGCGCAACTGCTGTAAGCCCTCGGCCCCCGTCATCGCCACCTCAACCGAATACCCCTGCCGCTGCAAGTACCGCTGCAGTAGAGCACAAATGCTGGGATCATCATCGATGATGAGGATGCGTGACATGGCAGCTTGGCACTCTCGAAGTCAGCAGGAGACAAGGTTGCAGGGCGTTGGGGTGTGGGGATCCCTTCGGCAGCTCATGGGCAACAATCGTGCAGAGGCGATGGGCCCTCGGCTCGCGG
Source organism: Synechococcus sp. R5-13 (assembly GCF_047462015.1). Classification (NCBI taxonomy): domain Bacteria; kingdom Bacillati; phylum Cyanobacteriota; class Cyanophyceae; order Synechococcales; family Synechococcaceae; genus Synechococcus; species Synechococcus sp. R5-13. Next base: position 29,543 of record NZ_JANSIL010000038.1, read on the forward strand.
GTGAATAAAGAGCCCTCTCAACAGGGCAAGCTTGACCCCAACCTCGGCTGGAAAGGGCCACAGGCGCAGGCAATTCATGAGTGATTGAACACTTAAATCTTATTTCAAGTCTTTACGTATGGGGTCACAGGGGGAGTTCATCCTTGTCAAGGCTGCCCTTCTCTCCAAATTAACGGAGGCTTATCCAAGAATCTTGGGCATTATCTTAACTGAATTGCCCAAGGGGAAAAGTAGCGTAAGGAGGATCCGTCAAGCAAGATCCTTAGCACCTGGAGTTAATCTGGAAGCTGTGACGCTGCTGTTCCTGTCTCAAAGTCTCGCTTTAGTGTGGCAGGTGGCAGTTTATCCCGGAGGCTTATGTACACCAATCCCGATGAAGTCTTCCGCAAAGATGTCTGGTTGGCCCTCTTCACGTGGGGGATCCTAGAGTTGGCTTGTTTCGTGATTATCCCCTTTACCGGAGCCTACGCATTCTCGCAAGTGGAGGCTTGGCTGTGGCCCTCTTTGGTTTTGGGGCCGGTGGGGGCGGTGGTGGTGGCTTTTTGTTCTAAAGTGGTGCTGGCTGCTAACAACATCCCGGATCCCAGGAGAAAACAAGCCCAGCGGCAAGTGGCTCAGGTGGTCAGTCTTTTTGGCTTTCTGGGCTTGGCATTGCCCCTCCTTCTGGCAGGATGGGTATTTGGCCGAGAGATTTTGACGACCGACTGGCAGAATAAGTTCACCAACACCAATAAGTAGAAGCTAATCTCCGACGCCCTTGCCCTCTGGGGTCGCGTCGCCCCGTCAGCGTTGCGATTCCTCTGCACAGGCCTAGCAAGAGCGCTGCGGAACACGATACATTGGGATGCAATCACGTCAGCGTTGCGCAGCAGTCGTGCTCTGGCTTTCGTAAATCCCCGGTTTTGACGGGGATCCCATCTTCTCTGCGGATTCTTGCCTGCAGCATTGCGGGAAGGTATTTCGGATGGCTAACTACCCGATGCGAGGCCGTTCTTCTCCTGCTTCTGGCGGTTTTCCCTTGGGCACCTTGGTGGTGGTGAGTGTCTCGGTTGGGGCTCTGGCCGCCTTGGCTTGGCAGTTGTGGCAGCTCGTCGCCCCCATGTTGGCCCCCCCTGCCCCGCCTCAATTTCCGCAGGCGGTGCGCTTGGATCCCTTGCCCCGCCCAGCCAGTTTTCCCTCTCCCCCCTCTGGCCCTGCTGCAGGCACTGTTGACCCTGAGGGATTTCCCCCCGGCAGCCGTGGGCGGGTGATCGAGCCCATTGGCCTGGCAATCCGCAGCCAGCCCTCTGTTGATGGAGCCTACCAAGGGGGAATTGTGGTGGGGGAAACGGTGACGGTGTTGGAGTACAGCGCCGATGGTCGTTGGCAACGGGTGCGGCGGGAGTTGAACGGACAAGAGGGCTGGGTGCGCGCCGGCAATTTGGGCCCTGTGGATGGTGCTTCAGCTTCAACTTCTCCAGCTCCCACAGTTGAACCCAACCCTGAATCAACTCCTTTGCCGACTCGACCCCCCACGGCAGCAGTGGTTTCCCCAGGTGAGCGGGGACGGGTGATCGAGCCCATTGGCCTGGCGCTGCGGGCCACTCCAGAGCGGGAGGGAACCTACATTGGCGGTGTGCCCATGAACGAGGTGGTGACGGTGCTGGGCCTCAGCGAAGATGGTCGTTGGCAGCGCATCCGCCGTCAGAATGGGCAGGAAGGTTGGGTGCGGGCGGGGAATCTGGCGCAGGAGTAGCCCTTGCCATAGGCATAGCCCTACAGATGCCCTGGTGGGGGATTGTAACACCAGGGAAGCCTGTGTTTCGCTAGAGCAGTGCCGTTTGCGTCATCGGGACCGAGTCCTTGGCAGGGGAACTGGTGAAACACACTCCATTTCGGCTTGGTGCTTCAACAAGGGATCCCTGGGGCAAGGGGTTAGCTTTACCCTTTCTGGCCCTTGGGTTGGCCTTCTCTCTAGGCGCCTGCCGACCGGCTTCTAACGCTGGAGCGGAAAAGGTCAGGCAGGAAGCACCCCTAGCCCAAGCAAAGGCAGAGATGGGTACTCTGGAGTTTTGGGCCAACGGCGAGGACTTCATTCGGGAGGGGTTTGTCTCCAAAGACGGCTGGGAACTGAGCTTTGAGCACGTGTACGTGACGCTGGCGGACATAACCGCCTACCAAACCGATCCGCCCTTTGATCCGGAAGGAAATGCAGATTTGCTGGCACGGGCATTGGTCAGCCTCTCCGGCCCCATCACGGTTGATTTGATCACGGCTCCCCCGGCGGAGCGGGCCTTACTGGGATCCCTAGAGGCACCCCCTGGCCACTACAACGCCCTGGGGTGGCGGCTGGTGCCAGCACTGGAGGGGCCGGCAAAGGGCTATTCCCTCTGGATCGAAGGCCAAGCCCGACCGACAAAGGAAGGGGCTGGGGAGATGCCGTTTGTGCTCAAGTTCAGCCCTGAGGTGGCCTTCACCTGCGGAGAGTATGTGGGGGAGGAGCGCAAAGGCTTTGTGCGCGTCGGCCAGGTGGCAGATCTGGAGGTCACCTTCCATTTCGACCACCTGTTTGGAGATGGAAGCTTGCCCCCCAACGACAGCCTCAATCAAGCAGCTCTGGGGTTTGCCCCTTTGGTGAAGTTGGATCCTGTCTCCCTGGAGCAGCGGCTGGCCGCGTCAGCGGCGCGGAGCACTGGGGGGGGATCCGACCTTCTGGAAGTGGACTGGGGGGATCTGCAGGAGGGATCCCCTGCGGCTAAGGCCGTATTGGAGATCCTGCACCACTTGGGCCATGTGGGGGAAGGCCACTGCCGCGCTGCCTCTGGCCCTGCCCAGACAGAGTCTTCGCCCTGAAGTCTTGGCTTTTCTAAGACCGGTCGCCTGCAGAGCGTAGAGATTGTCGTCTGTCCTCAGCTAACCAATGAACCGAGTCTGGCCAAAACTTTGGATCCCTTCCTGCCGACTGAGCCTGATTGCGGCGTCGCGTCAGCGATGCGGAGCACGGTTGAGCTTGCTGGCTTTCGGCCTGCTCCTGTCTGCTCCCGCTTGGGGCCACGGGGTGGAGGCCTCTTGGCGGGCAGTTCCCGCTTTTGAGATCCAGGCCCGCTACGATTCTGGCGAACCGATGCGTTCTGCGCAGGTAACGGTGTTTGCGCCAACGGATCCCACTACCCCTTGGCAGGAGGGACAGACGGATGCGCGGGGACGATTTCTGCTGCAGCCGGATCCCAACCTGACGGGCCTCTGGCAGGTGCGGATTCGCCAGGCGGGGCATGGGGTGTTGGTCAACGTGCCGGTGGGCGAGGAGTTCCCTCAGACAGAAGGGATCCCCAGCGCTTCCCCACCCTTTGGGCCTTTGCAGCGGGGGGTTATGGCCGCCTGTGTCATTTGGGGCTGTCTGGGCACAGCTCTGTTCTTCTCCAGGCCCCGTCAATCTGGTTACGCAGCGGTGGAGAGCCCACCGGTTTCGGGATCTCCAGGGTCAGGAATCTCAGGCTCCCAGGCTGGCTCCTCTGCTCTGGAGTAGGACTGACCATGCACATCAGCGATGGCATTTTGCCAGCACCGCTTTGGCTAGGGGGTTATGGCATCACCGCCCTGATCACCAGCTACAGCTTGCGGCTTCTCCGTCGCGCCGGCGTTGCCGAGCAATGTCCTTGGTGGGAACGGGATCCCCGCCATATTGCTACGCAACGCTGTCGCGACCAGTTGCCCAAAGCGGCTTTGCTCACGGCTGTCTTTTTTGTGGCCTCTTCGATTCACCTGCCCTTTCCCCCGGCCAGCCTGCATCTGGTGCTGAACGGGTTGATGGGTCTGATGTTGGGGGCTTTGGCCTATCCGGCGATTGTAGTGGGCTTGTTTTTTCAGGCGGTGGCCTTTGGCCATGGGGGCCTGACCACATTGGGCATCAACGCCGCCATTATGGGGATCCCGGCGCTCCTGGCCGGTGGGATTTTTCGGGCAGGCCGTCGGGTGATGGGGGCCGGAGTGTCTGCCTTCTTGGCGGGAGCGGTTGGGGTGGGTCTAGCAGTGCTGTTGTTTTACGGGGTGGTCATGGCTGCTGTGGTTGACGCTGGCAGCGGGATCCTCTCCACAGAAGCCGGTCGTCTGGCTCTTGGGAGCTTGGTGGTGGCCCACATCCCCCTGATGGTGGTGGAGGGGTTGTTCGCCAGTTGGGTGGTGCTGTTTTTGCAGCGGGTACAACCGGCGCTGCTGGGAGAGTATGGCAAGAGATGAAGCCGGCTCAGGGATCCCTTGCTGCTGGCGCGGTCAACAATCCCATCCTCACCCCTCCAAACCCCTTTCCTGGCTGCACCGGTGGCAACCTCTGCCCAAGGTGCTGGGCCTGATGGCGCTGATGGCGGCTTTCGCCTCGGTGAGGTGCCTGGCCCTCTTGCCGCTCATCTGGGCGCTGGTGGCTGGACTGTGGAGCCTGTCGGGATTGCCTTGGAGCCTCGGGCTGAGGCGGCTGGCAGCCCCAGGGCTGTTGGTGGCAGGGTTGATGGGGATCCTACCCTTCTGGGCGGGGGAAACCATCCTGTGGCGCTGGGGATCCCTGGCTCTGCGTTGGGAGGGGCTGCAGATGGCGCTTCGCATTGGGGGGAGAGGGCTGGCCCTATTTGCCCTCACGATGCTGCTGCTGGAGACCACCCCCACATCGGAACTGTTGGCAGCTTTGCGGGCCCTGGGGATCCCAGACCTCCTGCTGGAACTGGCCTGGCTCACCCAGCGCTATTTGCAGGAGGTGGCCGCTCAGTGGCAGCAGATGCAACGGGCAGCCCGGCTGAGGGGTTGGCGACCGCGGGGATCCCTGTGGCGTCCTGGGCCGTCTCTAAGACAAGATCTGCCCTTTCTGGCCGCTTCGGTGGGCACCCTGTTGGTTCGCAGCTACGAGCGCTCCGAGCGCACCTATCAGGCGCTGCGACTGCGGGGCTACGGACGGGCACCTCTGTTTTCGACGGCGGCTGGCGGGGATCCCTACAGTTGGGCGGCCACCGCGTTGGCCGTGGCTACGGCTCTATTGCTCCGCAACGCTGATGCGGCCCTCAACTAGAATAGATAAGCCTCTGGCAAGCTGCCCCCTTTTTGATGCTCAGTCCATGAATGGGTTAGAAGCGACCGTCTCCAGTTTCCCATCCGTTAAGGACTCCGTCCCGCTTACGCGAACAGCGGTGCAGCGTACAAAGGCGTCGGTTGCCGTTTTACACCTGGGCTGCGAGAAAAACCGGGTGGACACCGAGCACATGCTGGGCTTGCTGGCTCAAGCAGGCTACCGGGTGGATGGGGACGAAGAGAGTGCTGACTATGTGATCGTCAATACCTGTAGCTTCATTGAAGCAGCGCGGCGGGAGTCGGTCAGCACCCTGATGGAGTTGGCAGTACAGGGCAAGAAAATCGTTATTGCCGGCTGCTTGGCGCAACACTTCCAAGAGGAGCTGCTGCAGGAGATCCCGGAGGCGGTGGCTATCGTGGGTACGGGCGACTATCACCAGATCGTCCAAATCATCGAGCGGGCGGAGCGGGGAGAGCGGGTCAATGCCGTTACTTCCAGCTTGGATTACATTGCCGACGAGACCGTACCTCGCTATCGCACCACCCATGCGCCTGTGGCCTACCTACGGGTAGCCGAGGGCTGTAACTACCGCTGCTCCTTCTGCATCATTCCCCACTTGCGGGGCAACCAACGCTCCCGCTCCATCGAGTCCATCCTCCGGGAAGCAGAACAACTGGCCGAAGAGGGGGTGCAGGAGCTGATTTTAATTTCCCAGATCACCACCCACTACGGGATCGATCTCTACGGGGAGCCGCGCTTGGCTGAGCTTATCCGCGCCCTGGGCCAGATCCCCATTCCCTGGATCCGCATGCTCTACGCCTACCCCACGGGCATTACCCCCGCCGTGGTGGAGGCCATTCAAGAGACCGCCAATTTCCTGCCTTACCTGGATCTGCCTTTACAGCACAGCCATCCTGAGATCCTCAAGGCCATGAATCGCCCCTGGCAAGGGCAGGTCAACGACCGGGTGATCGAGCGGCTGCGCCAGGCGTTGCCCAATGCCGTGCTGCGCACCAGCTTTATCGTCGGCTTTCCTGGGGAGACGGAGGAGCACTTCCAGCATCTACTAGACTTTGTCCAGCGCCATCAGTTTGACCATGTGGGGGTGTTTACCTTTTCTCCCGAAGAGGGCACCCCTGCCTACCACCTCCCCCATCAGGTTCCAGAGGCTGTCAAACAAGAGCGCCGCGCCCGTCTAATGCAACTGCAGCAAGGCATTGCCTTCCGCCGCAACCGCGAGCAGGTGGGCCGAGTGGTACCTGTACTTTTGGAGCAGGAAAACCCCAGAACCGGCGAGTGGATTGGCCGCTCCCCTCGCTTTGCCCCCGAAGTGGACGGGGTGGTGTACGTGCGTGGGGAGGGCTCTCTGGGATCCCTGGTGCCGGTGCAGATCACCCACGCCGAGCCCTATGATCTCTTCGGTCGGGTGGTGGCAGCGCCGGAGGGTTTTAGCTGGAGCGGGCGGTAGCGGTGCAAAGCACTTTGGTAGGATCTTCATCCACGGGAGAGGAGCTGGGAATGACTACCCTTGGCGGCAGCGGGACCGAGTCTTTAGATGAGCTGAAACAGGCGGCAGCCCGGGCTGCAGTTCAAAAGGTGCAGTCGGGAATGGTGGTGGGGCTGGGCACGGGATCCACAGCCGCCTTTGCTGTCAGCGCCCTAGCAGAGCGGATGCAAAGCGAGGGTCTGCAGATCCTCGGTGTGCCCACCTCCGAGCGCACGGCTGAACAGGCCCGCTCCCTGGGGATCCCGCTGGCTACCCTAGAAGAGCAGCCGCGCCTGGATCTGGCCATCGATGGGGCCGACGAGATTGAAGTGGGATCCCTGAACCTGATCAAAGGGGCAGGAGGGGCCCTGTTGCGGGAAAAATTGGTGGAGGCCAGCGCTGCCGAGCTGATCATCATCGCCGATGCCTCTAAAAAAGTCCCGCAGTTGGGCATTCGCTTCCCGGTGCCGGTAGAGGTGGTGCGCTTTGGCTGGAAAACCACCTTGGCGCGGGTAGAGGCTCTGGGGTGCACAGCCACCTTACGGCGGAATGCCAACGGGGATCCCTACTTGACGGACGAGCAGCACTACATCCTCGACTGCCAATTCGGCCCCATGGCGGATCCTGCCAAGATCGCCGATCAACTCAAAGGGACGGTGGGGGTTGTGGAACATGGCCTGTTCATCGGCATGGCCAAAGAGGCAATCATCGCCCTCCCGACTGGGATCGAAACGCTGCAACCCAGCTGACAACTTCCTATACCCAGTCGTGTATTGGCGTTGCCCAGGAACTGGGTTTACAGCTTTTTCCGACTTCATGGGAGTTCCGTAGCCAAGCGGGAGCCTTCCCACGCAAGAGATTGATTGACACTGGCTGTGGTAAACAACGCTGAAAAAAGCTGTACAGCTATCCCCAACTCCCCTCTCCCCCTGGGAGAGGGGCTGGGGGTGAGGGGGAGCGCTTGGGAAATGTCTCAATCGGGTCTGAAATGACCATAGACGAAGAGGCTGTAGGCGAATTGGAGTTTCTGCCCGATGCTGACCTTACGAACTGTGGCTGACCTGCTGCAAACTCCCCTGCAGGGGGATCCCCATTTGTTGGGTCTTCCCGTCCAAGCCATTTGCACCGACAGCCGCCAATTGCAGCCGGGGTCAGTCTTTGTGGCGCTGCGGGGGGAACGGTTTGATGGACACAACTTTATTCCACAAGCTTTGGCAAGGGGGGCCGTTGCCGTCATCAGCCAGCGTCCGGTGGCTGGGCCCCATTTTCAAGTCTCAGATACCCTAGCTGCCTACCAGCGCATTGCCAGAGGCTGGCGGGAGCAGTTTCCCCCCTCCGTAGTAGCCATCACGGGCTCAGCAGGCAAAACCACCACCAAGGAAATGCTGGCGGCTGCCCTATCCCGCTACGGCACAGTTCTCAAAAGTGAGGCCAACCACAACAACGACATCGGGGTTGCTCAAACCCTGCTCCAGATGCGACCGGAGCATCAGTTTGTGGTTCTGGAAATGGCCATGCGAGGCCCCGGAGAAATTCGCCGCCTGGCTCAGATGGCTCAGCCCACCCACGCCTTGATCACCCATATTGGCACCGCCCACATCGGCAGACTGGGATCCCGCGCGGCCATTGCTGCTGCCAAGTGCGAGCTGCTGCAGGAGCTAGGGCAGGGGGTGGCTCTGCTGAATGGAGAAGATCCCTTGCTGTTGTCTACCGCCGCCAGCCTGTGGTCGGGACAAACCCTTACCTATGGTCTGGATCGGGGGGACTTACGGGGAGAATGGGATCCCCAAGCCCAAACGGTAACTGTGGAGGGCCTAACGCTGCCGGTGCCCTTGCCGGGAAGACACCATGCCCTCAACTGGATGGGAGTGCTGGCTGCTCTGTGCAGCTTGGGGCTGGATTGGGAGCGGCTCCGAGAACCCATCGCCTTGCCCACCCATCTGGAGGGGCGCAACCGCCATCTCAAGCTGGCAGGAGATGTGGAAATCTGGGACGAAACCTACAACGCCTCGCCGGAAGCGATGATCGCGGCTCTACACCTGCTGGCCCAAACCCCGGGAAAACGGCGCTGGGCCATTCTCGGCCCGATGCGGGAGTTGGGAGAGCATGCACCTCAGCTCTATGCAGAGGTGGGTCGGGCGGCTGCCCCTCTGGGGCTGGATCGGATCTTGCTCTTGGATCCCGAAGGAGAAATGCAACCGCTGCTCGACCAAAAACCGGCAGCCCAGACAGAACGCTGCGAGGAGGTATCCGAACTGCTGGAAGTCTTGCTGCATCAGGTACAAGCCGGGGATCGGCTGCTGTTCAAGGCAGCGCGAGCTGTTGAGCTGGATCGGGTGCTGCGCCGCTTTTTGCAGGAGTGGCAGGCATAGGCTAAACTGAGGGATATATAGATGGAAAGCCCGCGTCCCTCGGTTGAGAGGAGATCAATCCAAGCCGAGTTCATTCCTCGTCGATAACTGCCCTTTTTCCGTACGGCATGTACTACCACAATCCCTCTCTGCGCGAAGAGCCCCGCGATCAGCCGCCAACGGTGGTGCCCTCTCCTAGCAGCCTCTCCATTCTTGACTGGTTGCGCAAAGAGGGCCGGTTGATCGAGCAGCCCATTGAGGTCCCTGAGATGATTTTGGAAGAAGACATCGACGATATCGACGATTTGATCGGGGACGACTACGACGAAGACTTCGAGCCGGAAGAAGAGTAAGCACAACTGCCAGGATTATTACGAGCTCGTTAACTCATTTATCCCTTTGCTCGGCACCGTGAGGGTGTTATTTTTTGTGCTGCCGCTGGATAGACAGCTCGAGCAAACAAAACAGTACAGTCGTTTCAGGTTAGAGTGAGACGCCTGAGCTACCAAGAAAAGTCTTCCAGCCCCGCGCATTCAACGCTTCAGGTGTGGGTGCAGCGTTTTAGTTTGAATCAGAATGACTATAGATGCAGACAAACGTAACTGATCCCTCAGCCTCAAGGGATCCTTTTTCAGCCTGTTTTGGATTGCTCACCACCACCCTGCGATGATTGTTGCAAATCTAACCTTAGTGGAAGATACCCCCGCAGCCTTTGTAAGAAAGCATCTTGGGGCAGTAGAAACATCTTTTTCGGGGACTTTTTTCGATTTCTCACTTACCATGCAGTGCCCGGCAAAGTTCTCTCTACCTCTTTGGAAGCTGGGGAAGTGGTTACGGTCGAGGGATCCCCTGTGGAAATCTCTTTGGCTGATGGTGTCAAGGTCAACGATGCCAATGTGGTAACAGCCGACATTGAAGCTTCCAACGGCGTGATCCACGTCATCGACAAGGTGATCCTGCCCCCGCAAAGCTAACCTGTCGGTACTGAGGTTCTAAATCCTGCGGGGTCTAGTCCTCTGGCAGCCCCTGCCCCTAGTGGTGGGGGCTTTGCGTTGTCAGCCCGGCGATACTCAAGGGATCCCTGACCTTGGTCTGCTCTATAGGCTCTATAGGTCGATGCCAACGCTGGAAGCGTAGATCGCCTCCACCGACACGCCGGACACCCGTTGAGGACGCACGATCATGTACTCATTGTCCATTTGCTTGGGCAAGGTGATGAACTCTTCGCCGCCCACCATGAGGTTGTTGATCAGCTCGGTGTATTCTCTGGCTTCTTTGACCCGTACCTGCATGGTTTGTCCACCTTCCAGCATGATGTGGACAAGATATCCGTCAGGTTTTCTGGCCATGGATGCTCCTGCTGGGTGAACCGAAGGACGAGACGAGGGGTGTTCTTATGAACATTATTCCCCCTTTCGAGACCCCTAACCAACCCCTGACTCTTCCGTGAAATCTAGAATTGAGCTGCGCCAAACCGAATTCCAAGCCGTAGCATAGTGAAAGTGAAATGTGCCCATTTTAATCTTCCTCGCGCTCCATGCCCCATTTGCCTGATGTTTCTGCCGCCCACCGTGAGCTGGAGTGGAACGGAGTTCCTTCCACGCCGACAAACGACGCCCAACCCCTAAGCCGCCCTACTGTGAAGGATCCCATCACCGCCCGTTCCGACATCATCGCCGTCGGGGGAGCAGAGGATAAGGAAAATGAGCGCCACATCCTTTGGGAGTTCTTCCGCCGAGCGGGGGGAAAGTCTGCCCACATCACCATCGTGCCCGCGGCTTCTGGGATCCCGGCGGTGCTGGGGGAGATCTACGCCAACATTTTTCAGCAGATGGGGGCAGCCAGCCTCCAAGTTCTGGATATCCGCAGCCCGATGGAGGCAAGGGATCCCGATAACGTCGAGAAAATTCGCTTCTCCACCGGCATCTACTTCACGGGTGGGGATCAGGAGCGGCTGGCAGAGGTGCTGGCCCACAGCGAGCTGATGGAGGCCATTCGACAGCAGTGGCAGCGGGGGCAGACGGTAATTGCCGGAACCAGCGCCGGAGCTTCTGCGTTGGGGCAGCAGATGATCTCCCGCGGCTACAGCGGGGAACCGCCCACGCCGGCAATTGTAACGGTGAAGACGGGCTTGGGCCTTTTGCCTCGCGTCATCATCGATCAACATTTCCATCAGCGCAATCGCCTGGTGCGGCTGGTTACGGCGGTGGCCCACTACCCCCAATGTCTGGGCATCGGCATTGACGAGAATACGGCGGTGGTGATCCAGGCCGACGATGTGATGGAGGTGATCGGCTTGGGCACAGTGACAATTGTGGACGGGACACAACTGTACTCGACTGTTCAGGAGGCGGCAGCGGATGAGTATTTTCGGCTGCACAATGCCCGCATTCACTTTTTGCCGCCGGGATCCCGATTCGATCTCAACACCTTGTCTCCACTCTGACTGCTGAAATGTGACTGCTGAAAACTTTGTCCTGCCAAGGCGGCTGGACTGGCGCAACCTCAACACCCTCTGGGGATCCCTATTGGCCGAAACCTTGAGTCGGCTGGGTTGCCGTTTGGCGGTGGTGTGTCCGGGATCCCGCTCAGCCCCCCTGACCTACGCCCTGGCCCAGCACCCCGACATCGAGGCGATCCCGGTGCTGGATGAGCGGTCGGCAGCCTTTTTTGCGCTGGGATTGGCCCAGCAAACCCGGCGGCCCATTCCCCTGGTGTGTACTTCCGGCAGCGCTGGCGCTCACTTTTTCCCAGCTCTCATCGAGGCGGCAGAAAGTGGCTGGCCGCTTTTGGTTTTGACGGCGGATCGGCCCCCGGAGCTGCGCCACTGCCGCGCCGGCCAAGCGATTGACCAGGTGAAGCTCTACGGCCATTACCCCAACTGGCAGGCGGAGTTGGCCCTGCCCAGCGCGGATCCAGAAGCCCTGGCCTACTTGCGCCAGACCCTGGTTCACGCCTGGGAGCGCACCCTTTACCCTTTTCCCGGCCCGGTGCATTTAAATGTGCCTTTCCGGGATCCCTTGGCTCCCATTGCCGATGGCAGCACTGCGCCTTTGATTCATTTGCAGGAAGATCCGGAGTTTGAGAAGACCTTTTTTCGTGGGGTTGCTCCTCCATGCACCGGCTCTTCCTTCCAGGCGGTGCGGAGCCCTTTTCAGACGGAGACGGTTTCTTTTTGGCAGGAGTGGCGCAGCTGTGAGCGGGGGGTGATCTTGGCGGGGCCGGCTCAACCGCTGGATCCCCAGCGCTATGTGGAGGCAGTGGCCCGTTTGGCGACGGCTTTGGGCTGGCCGGTTCTGGCCGAGGGGCTCTCTCCCCTGCGCAACTACGCTTCCCTCAACCCCTATCTCATCACCACCTACGATCTCATCCTGCAGCGGGATGATCCCCAGCTTTGGCCGGAGCAAGTCATCCAACTGGGATCCCTGCCCACCAGCAAAGCGCTGCGGCAAACCCTGGCCAAGGTTGCTCCCCGCGTTTGGCGGTTGGATCCCCGCCCTGAGAATGGGGATCCCCTGCACAACCCCACCACCCACTTGCCTTTCGCCGTAGAGGAGTGGGTCGCCGGGATCCCGGAAGCACCGGCCAAGCAAACAACTTTTCTGCAGGGCTGGCTGACAGCGGAAGCACAAATCCGTGCTGCCCTAGACCAGGCCGTGACTGACCTATCGGAGTGGTTTGAAGGCAAGGTTGCCTGGTGGCTGGCCCGCCACCTGCCGCCAGAGACGCCGCTATTCATTGCCAACAGCACGCCGGTGCGGGATGTGGAGTGGTTTTGGCCCCCCAACGACCGCCGCATCCGTCCCTACTTCAATCGCGGCACCAACGGCATCGATGGCATTCTCTCTACCGCCCTTGGGGTGGCCCACGGCTCTCACAAACGCCCAACGGTGCTGCTGACCGGGGATCTGGCCTTTTTGCACGACTGCGGCGGCCTGCGGCTTGGCCCTCACCTGCAGGGATCCCTGACCATTCTCCTCATCAACAACCAGGGGGGTGGGATTTTCGAGCTGCTGCCCATCGCTGAGGTGGGCCCACCCTTCGAGCCCTATTTCGCCACGCCCCAGGCGGTGGATTTTGCCCTGCTCTGTCAGGCCCACCACATTCCCCATCGCCGAGTGGAAAGCTGGCAGGAGCTGGCCGAAGCTCTGGATCCCTTACCTGCCCAAGGGGTGCGGGTGTTGGAGATCCTTACGGATCGAAAAGCCGATGCTCAGCGGCGGCGGGACTGGTTTCAACAGTGGTCGGAGCTGCCATCCAAGCCTTGACCTGCTTCCAGATCTGCTCCGGCAAATCCTCAGCTTCGCAGTCCAGCCACTGGATCCCTGGCAGGGCCCGGAACCAGGTCATCTGCCGCTTGGCAAATTGGCGGGTGCGCCGCACAATCAGGGGTTGCAGTTCGGCTTCCGGGATCCGCCCCTCCAGATAAGCGCCGATTTCCGCGTAGCCCAAAGTATTCAAAAGGGGCAGGTGGGGCCCATAGCGCTCCCGCAGGGTTTTCACCTCCTCGATCCACCCCCGCTCCATCATCTCCGCCGTGCGCCGGGCAATGCGTTGTTCCAAACGGGGCATTGGGCAGCGCAGCCCCAGGATCAAGATGGGGTAATGGGGGGGATGAGCCCGCCTTAGGCTGGAAGCCGGCTTCCCGGTGGCGTAAACGATCTCCAAAGCACGCAGCGTGCGCACTGCGTCATGGGGATGAATGTGCTGGGCGGCAACGGGATCCAACTGCTGCAGCCAGGCGTAGCGGATCTCAGGGGGCCAAGTTTCCAGTTGTCTTCTCAGTTGGGGCTGCGGGGGTACAGCAGGGATCCCCAGGCCGGAGGTTACCGACTGGATGTAGAGACCGGTGCCCCCCACCAGGATGGGCGTCTGTCCCTGCCGATGGGCCTCGGCGATGCGGGTTTGGGCCGCCTGTTGGAACTCGGCCACCGTGTAGGTGTGGCGGGGATCCACAAAGTCAATCAGCTCGTGGGGCCAAAGGGCCTGCTCGGCGGGGGTAGGCTTGGCTGTGCCGATGTCGAACTCGCGGTAGACCTGGCGAGAGTCCGCATTCAACAACGGGGATCCCAGCCGTTGGGCCAAAAGCAGTGCCTGTCGAGATTTCCCGGTGGCCGTGGGGCCGGCAATGACGATCAATCCCGGCCATTCCGTCCGGTCGGAAGCTGCTGCAGCGGGAATGCCATTCTCGAGGGTAATGCGCATTCGCTACCCAAACCATCGGCAGGGCAGACTGGCAAGCAACTTTCCTCAGAGACCAGATTAAGATTCTCGAAGAACCTTGTCTCTTTGGGTTAGGATCGGTTACTTACTACCCTGCTTTTTTGCTGTGCTGATCTCATCCTACATTCCTGCTTCGACGGTTTTGAGGGGCAATGAGCCACAGCCGCAGCCAGTGGCGCAGTTTTTACCTCTCCGGCTAGAGCTGTTCGCAAGGCGCGGCCTCAGCCAGATTGGACGGGCAATTGGAACAGGGTTGCTGATGGCTATGCTCATAGGTGTCCCTTGCTCGGCGCGGGGGGAGACCTTGGTGCTCAAGCAGGGAGAAGTGCGCACTCTGCCCCTGTTGCAAACCCGGGCCCGGCTGCCCTTGCAAATGGAAATGCTCTATCTGGGCATGGTCGAGGAGCGCTTCTTGAGCTACGCCCGCGCCAACAATTGGGAGACCATTTCCAGCGACCGGGAGGATCCCCGTTGGAGCCGCTGGCAACTGCGCCCTGGGGGGGAGGCTCTTTATCTGCCCGATTCTCCCCCGTCCCAGAATTCCTCGGAGCCGCCCATCTACGCCCGTGGGTTTTATGTGCAGGCCTATTTTGTCGGCGGGCGCCTGGCGGGAATGCACCTGATTCGCAACCCCGAAGAGCCGGGCTTCAACTTGACAGCCCTGCAAAGGGTGATCCGCGCCTGGTTTCCCGATAATCGCCTGATGTTGCATTACCAAATACTGCCAGAGGATCCCGAGCAGCAGGTGCTGGGCGCCTATCTGGGCACCATTCCTCCCCCCTACCTTGCCGATATTCGGCGCAACCGCGTGCCTTTTTGTCAGACTTTTTTCAGCCCCACTTTGCCCCAGCCGATCATCCCCCCCTCCGTCGATGGGCCTCCCCATTGCCTGGGCACAACTGCCGTCAACAGCGGGACGGGGCCTTACGCTGCCCAGAAAGGGGCTGCGGCTATGCGCTAGTTGCAACAGTGTTGCGTAGCAATAAGGTTGTGAGGCTAAAACCATTCCCCCTCTGTGGACGAAGAGCCGGGAGTGGGGGGCCAGATTAAGTCAGCGGCGCAAAGCGCCAGGGCCAAGCTGGATTTTAGAAGGGAGCAATTTCCTTCAAATCAAACTGTCACCAGCTCGGGACGGCGGCTGTTGCGAATGCTGCGAATGGCTTCGGCATAGTCTTTGGCTTTGAACACTGCCGAGCCGGCCACAATGGCGTTGGCTCCTGCTTCAATCACCTGCCAAGCGTTGCTGGCTTTGATGCCGCCATCCACCTCGATCCAGGGATCCAGGCCGCGCTCATCACACATGGCCCGTAACTGGCGAATTTTGGGCACCACTGCCGGAATGAAGCTTTGCCCGCCAAATCCGGGGTTGACACTCATGATCAACACCAGATCCACCAGATCCAGCACGTATTGGATCAGCTCCAAAGGGCTGGCCGGATTGAGCACCACGCCCGCTTGCTTGCCCAGATCTTTGATTTGGCTGAGGGTGCGATGCAGGTGAATGGTGGAGCTGGACTCTGCGTGCACGGAAATGATATCGGCCCCTGCTTTGGCAAAATCCGCCACATAGTTCTCCGGCTCTACAATCATCAGGTGGACGTCCAGGGGCTTGGCTGTCACCGGGCGCAGGGCTTCCACCACCAACGGGCCGATGGTGATGTTGGGCACAAAGCGGCCATCCATCACATCCACATGGATCCAGTCGGCCCCCGCCTCATCCACTGCCCGTACTTCCTCCCCCAACCGGCTGAAATCGGCTGAAAGGATGGAAGGGGCGATGACAATCGGCTTTTGCCCAGAGGTCGCTGACGGCTGCACCATGGTGAGTCCTGGGGATTGAAAACAGAGAAACGGAGAAACCTGCTCCTCTATGGTACGGGGTTTGATCCCCTTTGCAAAGCGTCATATCCCCTCTCAGCTTGGCACTCAAGGCTCCAGGGGGGACGTGGACTCTCGCGACAGGATCCCGTTCGCGTTGGCGGAACGGAGTCCTTTCAAGCTCGCATCGCCGGGCCACAGACCCTGCAAGACTTGGGCAACACGGTGCCAGGGATCCAGCCGTTCCGTTCGCGTTGGCGGGACGGAGCCCTTGCTGCTTTGAGGCTCTGGAGAAGACTGCTCAGAGGGAGCGGGATCCCTTTCCTCCAGCCTCAGGGAAAGCTGCTGCAACTGCATGTAGATGCTGTTCACGGCCAGCATGGCCAAGACCGTGCCGAAAAACTTGGTGCGGGATCCCATGGGCCAACCCCTGTGCGAAAACAAAGATACGGTTGTTGCGGGTGCGCTAGCTCCACCTTAGCTTACGGGTTTGGCTTGCCGTTCGGAGAAAATATTGATGTTCGCGTCGGCCTTGCAAAGCCCCACGGTCAAGATTTCCCAACAAGACAATGACTGCCCCCCAAAAGCCAACCTATCATCACCTGCACACCGCCCTTTGGGTGAGCGATCTGGCCAGAGCCGAACATTTTTACGGAACGGTGCTTGGGATCCCCAAGGTGGAACGGTTGCCGTTTGACTTTCCCGGCGCTTGGTATCAAGTGGGTTCCTCCCAAATTCATTTAATCGTGGCCGAGGAGCCGATGGATCCACGGCAGCGAAGCGGAACGGGATCCTCAAAGTGGGGGCGTAATCCCCATGTGGCGCTGGGGGTGGATGACTTGGAAGCGGTGAAGGCTCGCCTGCGGCAGGAAGGGTATGAGGTGCAACCGAGCGCTTCCGGGCGAGCGGCAGTGTTCGTCCGGGATCCGGATGGGAATGTGATAGAGCTAAGCTCGATTAGCGCAACTTAGCCATGAGCCATCTCCCCTCAGCAATGCCGCCGGTTGCAACAGCGTTGCGTAGCGATATGGGTTCTCGTTGCCAGTTCGATCCGGCCATCAGCCTGGTCAGTTCCGCACAGATGCAGCGCATTGAGGAGCAGATCTTCTCTGCCGGCATGCCCGTTGCCGCTCTGATGGAGAAGGTGGGGCTGGCCGTTGTTGCTCAGTTGCAGAAGGATTTTCCGCAAGCCCATCGCATTGGGATCCTCTGTGGGACAGGGCACAACGGTGGCGATGGGTTGGTGGTTGGGCGGGAGCTATGGCTGGCCCAAAAGTCGGTGAAGGTGTGGCTGGGCAAGCCAGAACTCAAGCCCCTAACGGCAGACCACGCCCGCTATCTCAAGGCGCTGGGGGCGGAGTTTGTGGGGCAGCTTGAGGAGCTGGCCGATTGCGATTTGCTCATCGATGCCCTGTTTGGGATCGGTTTGAACCGGCCTTTGGGGGAGCCTTGGGCGGGGGCGGTGGGGTGGGCCAATGGCAGTGGGATCCCCATCCTTAGCCTGGATTTGCCGTCTGGCCTCAACGACCAAACCGGGGAAGTCTGGGGCTGCTGCATTCGCGCCAGCCATACCTATGCCCTTGGCCTTTGGAAACGGGGGTTGTGGCAGGAAGCAGCTCTGCCTTGGGTGGGACGGCTGCGCCGCATCGAGTTCGGGATCCCCGCTTGGGCCTGCCCAGAGGATGAGGTTCCCCGGTTGTTGCTGCGGCCTTGGCAGCACTTTCCTGCGGATCCCCCTTTGGATACCCACAAATACCGCCAGGGATCCCTGTTGTTGGTGGCAGGCTCGGCAGCCTATGCTGGAGCAGCGGTGTTGGCGGGGCTGGGATCCCGCGCCAGCGGGGTGGGCATGGTGACGATGGCGGCGCCGGCGGAGTTGAAAGGACTGATCCACAGCGCCTTGCCAGAGGTTTTGGTTCATGCCTGGGAAGGGATCCCTTCTCTGCCGCCGGTGGCTGATCGCGACAGCGGGACGAAGTCCTTGAAACCCTTTCAGGCGGTGGCCGTGGGGCCGGGCTTGGGAGAAACCCGTTTGCCCCTGCTGGAGATCCTGCTGCGGGATTGGGCCGGGATCCCCTGGGTTATCGATGCCGATGGCCTCAATGCTCTGGCGGAGATGGGGGTAGAGCGCTTACGAGAAAAAGGGAGCCAGGCCATCCTCACCCCCCACCTGGGGGAATTTCGGCGGCTTTTTCCGGGGATCCCGCTTGGGGATCGCATCGAGGCAGCCCAAAGGGCGGCAGCCCAGAGTGGAGCAGTGGTGGTTTTGAAAGGGGCGCGGACGGTGATCGCCTCTCCCACTGGGGAATGCTGGGTGAACCCGGAGAGCACACCGGCTTTGGCCCGCGGTGGCAGCGGCGATGTCTTGACTGGCCTGATTGGTGGCCTGGTGGCCCGCCGAACGGCCCAAGTGGGTCGGCCCTTGGAGATTGCTGAGCTGCTCAGTTGCGCCTGTGCCGGGGTGTGGTGGCATGCCCAAGCGGCTATCCAGCTGGCGCGGGAACGCGGTCTAACAGGGGTGGATCCGGCCCACCTGGCGGAGCACCTGCCCAAGGCGCTGCAGAGCCTGCGGGAGCAAGGGTGAAGGAAGGAGCTGCAAAACCCAGCCTAGGGTTTCAGGAACCCCAGGGCCAACCCCAAGAAAATGAACAGGCCAAAGCCAATCCGATAGACGATGAACAGCCAGGTGCTGCTGCGCTGCAAAAACTGAATCAGCCAATCGATAGAGAGATAGGAAAAGACAAAAGCAGAAAGAGTGCCCAACCCCTGCGACAGCAGCGCCTCTGCCCTGAACTCAGAGATCAACTCTTCTACCCCCGCCAAAAAGAGCGCCGGGATCCCCAGCAAGAAGGAGTAACGGGCGGCAGCCGAGCGCTGCAAATGGAGAAACAGCCCTGCCGTCAGCGTCGAGCCGGAGCGCGACACCCCAGGGATCAGGGACAAAGCTTGGGCCAGCCCCACCCAGATCCCATCCCCAATGCCCAAGCTGTGAAGGTCTCGCTGGCGTTTGCCCGTTTGCTCTGCCCAGCCCAACAACAAAGCCAAGCCAATGGCTGCAGTGGCGATCACCCACAACTGGCGGGGTGGGGATCCCCAAATGGCCTTGATGGCCCAGCCGGCAACCACAATTGGCACTGTTCCCACCAGGATCCCTACCAGCAGCCGCCAAGGCTCCTGCTGAAAATCTCGTTCTCGCCAAGCCTTCCAAGAGCCGAGGATCAACTGGCGCAGGTCAGAGGCAAAGTAGATCAGCACCGCCCCCAAGCTGCCCAACTGGATCACCGCCGTAAACGAAGCTCCCGCATCCGGCCACCCCACCAAAGCCGGAAACACCCGCAGATGGGCCGTGCTGCTAATGGGCAGAAATTCGGTGATCCCTTGCACCATGCCCAAAATTAGAGCCTGCCACCAATCGGGATACCAAGTGTCAGCAAGCAACAAGGTAAACACTCCCCCACCCAAACTTGCCGGATTTGCACAATCCCCATTCTTAGAAAAACTCAGAACTCCGGCTTTTTCCAGCAGCCCATACCACGGCGAACAAACACTTGCAGAGGGATCCCACCCCAACTGGCCGGGAACTTGGGTGTCGCTGTCCCAGACCCGCGAAAGGGCTGTGCCTATAGGATCGCCGCAAAGATCAACAGTAGGTCAGATCATCGGGTCAATAGATCAGAAGCCAATCCGCTCTGGGTCTTCAATGGTAATCAGCCAGTTGCCCACATTCCGGAAGAGGGGGTTGGGTTCCGTACCCCGTACCCGCGCCTCCACACGGTAGATACCGGCAGATGAAGGGTTGCGCACGTTGGAGAGCACCAGACGGATCTCCTGACCGGCAGCAATGGGTTGACGGGCCACCACCTCTAGAGAGCGAAACTCCTCGTTCCAGTACACTTGATCCAGCTCTACAGGCCGGCCTTCTACCTCCAGGCGGACACTTTCCGGATCGATGCGGCCATCGAAATTCCTGTCCCCGTTGATCTGCACTTCTGCCACCGCCACATTCTGGGGGGGAATGGTCAGGCGATAGCGATCCAAACGACTGCGAACCCCGCCAAAATCGAGCCGATAGCTGAGGACAGGTACCCCTTCACTGCCGGTGATCACCAAACCCGACTGCGCCTCTGCAGAATGGGGCACCATCAGGGATCCCAGGCTCCCCATCAACAGGCCCGCCAAGGCCAGCCTCATTCCTCGCCGAGCAAGGCCAAGTTCCTGCGAACATTTCCCTGCTCTCATCACTGCTCTCAACACCCAAACCTCCGCTGGTTGAAACACCTCAGCACCTTCAAAGCTCACTAGCGCGGCCTGTAGACAGCCTGACCGATGGCAAGCAAGGCCGACGCCTCGCCGTCCATTGTAGAGGATGGGATCCCCTCTACCGAGAGAGCCTAGGGCTCACCGGGGTGCGCAAGTACGCAGTTCTGGCAGAGATCTCAACAAGAACTTTGGGCCGCCACACCCACGGTGCAGCTCCCACGCAACGCTGATTGCGACCACAAGGTGACCTTCGGTGGATTGGCCCTCGCCCTTCTACGGCTTCACTTGAGGAAACTCAGCACCCCCACCCCGATCACCATCAGCACCCAGAGCAGGGATCCCACCAAAATCACATTCTTGGCCCGGCTCCAGTCGCTGGCTGAGCTGTAGAGCACCGGCACCGCCACCACCAAGAGCAAGCTGTAAAGCACCAACACCAACAAAGCAATTTGGAAAACGAGCATCATCTTTCGGATCCCTCACAAAAGTCTTGTCTTGGATAAAAGCTCCCGGTAACACCGGACGGCAGCAGGATAGAAAGGATAACGCTTTGACTATACCAAAATGGGATCCCTCTCAAGGCCAGATCCGTTGAGGCGGCTGATGGATTCATCTAGACACAGGCTGGAGGCGGAAGGGGTTAAAGTCGGTTGCCACATCGAAGTAGTCTTCTTGTTCTTGCTGCTTTAGCCAGCCGGTAATGGCATAGGTCAGGGGCGTGAACGCCGCCTCAACGGCACACTTGAACACATAGTTGGAGAGTATTAAGCTGCCCAGGCCAGGGAACACCCCCCAGAAGGCCAAGGTGACAAACAGTCCAGTATCCACCGCTTGGCCCACCAGGGTAGAGCCGATGGTGCGTGTCCACAGCCACCGTCCCCGCGTCCACACCTTCATCCGGGCCAGTACATAGGCGTTGGCAAAGCTGCCTCCCCAATAGGCGATTAAGCTGGCCAGCACAAGGCGGGGCGTCAGGCCCAGAATCTGGTCGTAGGCTTCTTGATAGGGCCAGTCGGGGGCGGCCGGCAGGGATCCCACGATCATGAATGTCACCGACATGAGGGCCGCCGAGATAAATCCCAGCCAGATCACCCGTCGCGACCGGGCATAGCCATAGACTTCGGTGAGGATGTCGCCGAAGATGTAGCTGAGGGGGAAGAGAATGGTGCCCCCGTCAAAGGTAAAGGGCCCCAGAAGAACGATCTTGGTCGAGGCGATGTTGGAAATCAGCAGCACGGCCACAAATAGAGCCGTCACCGCATCTAGGTGTCGATAAGCTCGCTCAAAAACCCTCTCAGACATCAGGATCCTCCTAGAAGTTTACGGATCTGTCGCAGCTCCTTGACGATCAAGGCCAAACCCTGGGCATGTCGCTCCACTTCGCCGGCGAGCTTGCTGATCTGGGTCTCCAGATTGCTGCTGCGGGATTCCTGACGCGCCAGGCGTTGGTTGATCCCAGAAAGCCGCGCCACCACCTCCCGCTGGATCAAGTTTTCCGTACCTTGAATCAGCAGCGTCTCGATGGCGGTGAGCCGGTTCAGAATCAGTTGGGTGTTGGTTTCGGATCCCGGCTCCGGTGCAGCGGCAGGGGCAACCTGGAGGACCTTTTGGATAAGAGCCAAAAGGGCATCTGCCTCAAACGGTTTCTCGATGAAATCAAAATCGACAAAGGGCTCAGGAATGCGGGCAGTCACCTGTTCCTTCAGCCCCGACATCATGATGATAGGAGTATTTTTCAGACTGTCTTCGCGGCGGATGGCCTGCAAGGTGTCGTAGCCATCCATCTTGGGCATGACAAAATCCAGCAGGATCAGGTCGGGGTGATGTTTTTTGGCCGCTTCCAGCCCTGTCAACCCGTCTTTGGCCTCCACCACTTGGAACTGATCGGCCAAGATGCTGGCCACCATCTTGCGAATCATGATGCTATCGTCAATGACCAACACCGTCTTGGTTGTCATGCTGAGGCGCTCCCTCTTCCCATTATCAAATCGACCTGATCAGCCCCTTCCTCCAGCTCATAGGGCAATCGGGGACATCCTTTTGAGGACACCACTAGAGTACTCCCCTGCTTGGCCAGATGGGGTGTGCTCAGGGATCCAATTCCGCCAGGTTTTCCCCGCGCCCAGCGGCTGCCGGCCCGGCGTGGCCGCCTTGCTATAATTAAGTGTAAACAAACGTTAAGCCTTCATTCTTCATTCGCACCTTGCAGGGTTATGAGCCTACAACTAAGTCCTGAGCTGTCGCTGCCGATCCCATCTCCAGTCGGAGAAGCTGCCTACCGCGCTTTTCAGTGGGGCAAAAACATCTTCGGCTTTGCCCACAAAGCGCTCTCCACCCAAGCTTCAGATCTGATGCTCTCCGTGCTCAGGGATCTGCAAAGCTTCTCCTCCGGGAGGACCCCGCCGCCGCGGGCCAAGGTGCGGGTGAGCGCTGACACGCTACAGGTGTTGCGGGCCCGTTACGAACAACTCCTGCAAGCGGACTGGCAAGATGCTGAGGCAGGGTACTACCCGCACGCGCTCTTGTTCGACAACCCCTGGCTGGACTTTGCCCGCTATTACCCACAGGTGTGGTTGGATTTGCCGCAAATTACTCGGCGGGTTCACAGCAAGCGTTACCAAGAGTTTTCTCAAGACATCTCCACCGAGGGCTATCCGAAATACTACCTGCAAAATTTCCATTACCAAACCAACGGCTACCTGAGCGACAGCTCGGCTGAGCTTTATGACCTGCAGGTGGAGCTGCTGTTTGGGGGCACAGCGGACGCGATGCGCCGTCGGGTGATTCGCCTGCTCAAAGATGCCTTGGATCCCACCTTGGTCAGCCCCCACATCCTCGATGTAGCTTGTGGCACGGGGCGGATGCTGCGCCTACTGCGGGGATCCCTGCCCAAAGCGGCTTTGTACGGTCTGGATCTTTCTCCTGCCTATCTGCGCAAGGCCAACCGACTGTTGCAGGAGCTGCCGGGGGAGCTGCCCCAGCTTATCCGCGCCAACGCCGAGGCCATGCCCTATGCCGATGCCACCTTTGACGCCGTCATCAGCGTTTTTCTCTTTCATGAGCTGCCTGGCCCGGCCAGACAAAATGTCATCAACGAGATGAGTCGGGTGGTGAAGCCAGGGGGCGTGGTGGTCATCTGCGACTCGGTGCAACTGCTGGATTCGCCAGAGCTGAAGGAGACGATGGAAGCCTTTATGCAAACCTTCCACGAACCCTACTACCGCGACTACATCCACGACGATCTGGGGGTGCGCCTGCAACAGGCAGGCTGTGCGGTGCTGCGCCGGGAGACTCACTATGTCAGCGCCTACACCCTAGCCCGTAAGGGTTGAGCGCCCTTTCCACAAGCTTAAGAGGAAGAGTAAATCGGCGGTCACTTGTCCAGAGGGTGTATAGTAGTTTTAGACACGAAACCTTGGATGAGAAGACGGGCCACTGACTGGATAACCTTCAGGTGCAAGTCCGTCCGAACTCTTTTCTTGTACTTAGGCTCATGTCCCACCCCCATGGATCCCTCCGCGCCGGTATCACTGCTCTCAAGCAGGAGCGCTACCTGGAGGCGATCAACCTTCTCGAGTCCTTCTGCTACTGCTGTTCCATCCAAGAGAGACAAGAGAGTTTGTCCCGCCGCCTGAGCGAGCGCAATGGCTCTAGGGCAGATCCGGAAGAATGCGTTTTGGCTCGTGTAGCTCTGATCATGGCATATCAAGGCAGTGGTGACTTGGAGCGCTCAACTGCCCTTTGCCAAGAGCTGTTGGAGGAGAAGGAAACTCCTGAGTCCGCTTCCTGGGCTCGGGAATGGGCAGCTCAGGCTCTACCTACCCTCAAGCAGGCTTCAGAACACTCCATGCCCCCTGAGGAAGTCATGGCGCGGCTACCCGTTCTCCGGCAGTTGGAAGACTGTCAGCCGCTGTGTAGCTCCCGCGATCCGGCTCCGCATCTGCTCAAATCTGCCTCTCTCTGAGGGAGAGGATCTGCAAGGAGCGGTGGACGCCCGGCTCTAGCCTTTATTCTCAACACAGTTCCACAGCAATCTTATGTCTGCTGCCGAACCGACTACCTATCATTTTGTCGTTGCCAGCCTGTCTTTCTTACGTTCTGAGCCTCTGGAAGAGGTGCTGGAGGAGCGTCGTCGATACTGCGAGGAGCGCCATTGCCCTGTCGATTTCTTCTGGGTGCCCCAGCCGGCCTTCATGGAAGCTCCAGAGTTAAAGCCCCTGCGGGACAAGTTGAAGGAGCCCCTGGGGGCAGTGGTATCCACCAACGCGGATTTTATTCGTTGGCTGAGCCTGCGCTTAACCTTTGTAGAGAAGGGCAGCTTTGTGGCTCCCAGCGAGTCGATCCCGGATCCCTTGCGCTCCTTGTCTGCCGCAGGAAGCTAGGCCTGCCGATTCCCAAGATTTGGGTTGGTGGATTGGAAGGCGGGCCAAGATAAGATCGGGGCACCCCGTTTCCACTTTTGTTTGCTGACGGGATCCCATTCTGTTGTGGGGCCGACGTCGGGGAAATGGGCAGGTCACCTGGGGAGCATCATGACTTGGGAGCAACGATGGGATTGGCCACAAGGAGGGGCAGGGATCTGCCACCCCAGTTCCCCTCTCCGGGATCTACCTGCATCAACGCCAAGTTGGGGACTGAAGTCAGAAGCTCTCTTGCCTGAGCCGACAGCAAGCCCCGCCCTCAGCTCGCCGGAGTGTTCTCCTGGGGATCCCCTGCCGGAGCCACCCCCTGAGGATCCCGAAAAGGGGCAAAAAGCAGAGAAGGAAGATCAAGGTCTGTCTGAGCCGGGCCTGAGCAACTTTGTAACCGTGCTGCGCCGGCGCAATTTCCTGCTGCTGTGGATGGGGCAGGCGTGTTCCCAGTTGGCGGACAAGGTGTTGTTGGTGCTGCTGATTGGGTTGGTTGCCCGCGAATTTCAGCCGGAAGGGGCTTCCATCAGCGGTTGGGTCTCGGCCATCATGCTGGCTTTTACGCTGCCGGCGATGCTATTGGGCAGCCTGGCAGGGGTATTTGTGGATCGCTGGCTGAAAAAAGGGGTGTTGGTGCTCTCCAACCTGGGGCGTGGGATCCTAGTGCTGCTGTTGCCGCCGCTGCTTTGGCTTACCGCTGGGCGCGACCTTTGGCCAGGGATCCCCTTGGGGTTTGCGGGGCTGTTGCTGGTGAGCTTTGCCGTCTCGGTTCTGACCCAGTTTTTTGCTCCTGCCGAGCAGGCGACTTTGCCGCTGATCCTGCCGAAGCGAGAGCTGCTGGCGGCCAACTCCCTGTACACCACCACGATGATGGCTTCGCTGATCGTCGGGTTTGCCGTGGGGGAGCCGCTGTTAACCCTGGCAGATCGTTGGGTACGCCATTGGTTGCCGGGCTGGGAAGTGGGGCCGGAGCTGTTGGTGGGGGGAGCCTACCTCTTGGCGGGATCCCTGCTGTTGCTGCTACAACCCCATGAGAAGCTGGAGCCCCGGCGTTGGGAAGTCCCTCACCTCTGGGAAGATCTCCGGCTGGGCCTGCACTATGTCGGCCAGGTGCCCCTGATCCAAGCTGCTTTGGTGCAGGTGGTGGTGCTTTACTCGCTGTTTGCGGCGCTGGCAGTTTTGGCGGTGCGCATGGCCGAAGTGATGGCAGAGCTGAAGCCGGATCAGTTCGGGGTGTTGTTGGCCGCTGCTGGCCTAGGCATGGGGATCGGCGCCTTTTGGGTGGGCCATACGGGCCGACGGGTGAGCCGCCGCGCCTGGGTTGGCCTGGGATCCCTGCTGCTCTGTGGGGCTCTGGCAGCCCTCTCCTGGACGACCCACTGGCTGCTGCCCAGCTTGGGCTGGATTGCCCTGTTGGGCTGTGGCGGGGCTCTGGTGGCGGTGCCGATGCAAACCTTGATCCAAGAGGAAACGCCCGACCATCTGCGGGGCAAGATTTTTGGGCTCCAGAACAACGCCGCCAACATTGCCCTCAGTTTGCCGCTGGTGTTTACGGGATTGGCGGAAGCTTGCTTTGGCCTTCCCTGGATGTTTGCGGCCCTGGCTGTTCTGACGGGGCTGGCGGGGCTGTACACCTGGAGCTTATTGGGCAGAGAGGCCCCCTAAATCCTGCCGCAGCGCCAGGCTGGATACCCTCTTCTGGGGGAACGGGCCAAGGCAGGAGCCAACTCTGCTACTCTTGTAGAGGTTTAAGAATCGAGACTCCCTTTGCAGCTCAGCGTTTCAGCTCCGCGGGGATCCGCCCATGCACATCGCCTGGATAGGCAAAAAGACACCTTTCTGTGGCAACGTCACCTATAGCCGCGAGATGACCAACGGCCTTTTGGATCGAGGGCATCAAGTGAGCTTTTTTCACTTCACCAACGAGGGCCAACCGCCCGCCCTGGATCCTGGAGGTGAAGGCTGGAGGGCGGAGCTGGATCGTCGAGACGTTTCCCTCCCCTGTCTGTACAAGTCGCAGATTTACACGATCCCGGCCCCCAACGCCAAGCGGTTGCTCACCCAGGCCCTCAAGGAATTGCAGCCGGATCTGGTACATGCCTCCTTGACCATTTCTCCCATCGACTTTGTGCTGCCGGAGATCTGCGCTGAGCTCAACCAGCCGCTGGTGGCTACTTTCCACCCTGCCTTCGACCGACGGCGGCGCAACATCGCCTCTCGCACCCAATACTTGGCCTACCAGCTCTACGCACCGTGTTTGGCCAACTATCACCGCACCATCGTCTTCTCGGAAACGCAGCGGGAGATCTTGGTCAAGCTGGGGGTGCGCCCCCAACAGGTGGTGGTCATTCCCAATGGGGTCGATGTGGACAAGTATGCGCCTGGGCCCTCCACCCTCAAACAGCGGTTGGGACTGGAGCGGATCTTCGTCTATCAGGGGCGGGTTTCGCCGGAGAAAAACCTGGAGGCCCTGCTCAAGGCTTGGAAACACTCCCAAATGGGGGAGAAGTGTGGTCTGCTGATCGTGGGGGATGGGCCGCTGCTCAACACCCTCAAGCCCTTCTACACCCTTCAACATGGGATCCACTGGCTGGGCTATATTGCCGACGAGCAGCAACGCATCGAGATCTTGCGAGGAGCCGATGTGTTTATTTTGCCCTCTTTAATCGAGGGGCTCTCTTTGTCCCTGTTGGAGGCGATGGCCTGTGGGCTGGCAGCAGTGGCCACCGATGTGGGTGCCGATGGCGAGGTTTTGGCCGATGGAGCCGGGATCCTGCTGGATCCGACACGGGTGACGGCGGAGCTGCAAACGCTGTTGCCTTTGCTGCGGGATCAACGGGAGTTTACCCAACTGCTGGGGATGAAGGCCCGCCAGCGGGTGCTGGAGCGCTATACCCTCAGCCACAACCTCAGCCAGGTGGAACAGCTCTACCGAGAGCTGTGCCAGGGATCGCGTCAGCATCGCTGGGTGTGAGGGATGAGTGTGATGAAGCTTGTGATATTTTTGCTAAGCTGTTTCGTTACGTTTCCAAGGGATTAACGCCAGTCTTCCCGATGGATGATCACAGCCCCCAAAAGGCCGTTTTAGGGCAGCCCCCTGCCGGGCTGTCAGATTCTTTGTGGTCAGAGTCCTTGCTGGCCCAGGATTCGGGCAAAAATCCCCTCCCCCCCAATGCTCCGTCGCTGTCGCCCACGGACAATTCGGGGGACTTGCGCTCAGCTCAGACCGGCCAGGATGAGGATCCCACCTCTTCAGGTGCCGTTGCGTCCGATGATAGAGAGCTGCCGGAGGTCAAGCCGGCCATTGTGCCTGCCCCTGCAATGCCGGATCGGGTGGCAGAACTGGAGAGAGAACACCATCGGATGCAGTATCTGCTGGCGTGGCTGGCTTTTGCTCTGCGCTCTTTTAACAACTTGAACCAGATCCTGGAGCTGACGGCTTTTGTGGCCAGCCAACTGACCGATGCCGAAGGCGGAGCCCTGGTTTTGTTCAATCCCAACGGCACCATCCAGTTGGATCAACTGCATTGCTCTGATCTCAATCACCGCGAGCAGATTCGGGCTGAGATGGAGCAAATTACCCAGACCCTCTCGGCTCAAGAGCCCATTCTCAAAACGGAGGGATCCCTGTCTGTTAAGATCCCTGCCCTGGAACACCTCTTGGACGAACGGTTCCGCCAGAGCTTGGGGCCGGATGTACGCCTTTTCGGCACGCCGCTGCTGATTCGCAACTCTGTCCAGGGTCGCTTGTACGTCTTCAGCCGTCAGCCTGGCTACCACTGGGATGAACGTCGCCAACAACTGTTGCGCTTGGTCGCCGATCAGGCAGGGGTGGCCATCGAAAATGACCGCTTGACGGCAGCCTTGCGCCGCAAGATGGCCCTGGAAAAAGAAATGGAGATTGGCTCTTACATCCAGACCCAACTGCTACCTCGGGAGTGCCCTCAAGTCAAGGGGATTCGCTTGGCAGCCCGTTGCCGGGTGGCCAGCAAAGTGGGGGGTGACTACTACGACTTCATCAAGATTCCTGGCGAACGCCTGGAAACATCCGACTCACCTGAAGAAACGGCAGGCTTTCGCTTGGCCATCGTCATTGGGGATGTGATGGGCAAAGGGGTGCCCGCCGGCCTGTTGATGACCATGACCCGCGCCATGGTGCGGGCGGAGGCCCTCAACCGCCATTCGCCGGCCCGTGTTCTGCAACATCTGAACCGGGCCATGTACAGTGACCTGGAAAACTCCAATCGCTTCATCAGCCTGTTTTATTCGGAGTACGATCCCCGCTCCCATCGCCTCTGCTTCAGCAACGCGGCCCACAACCCCACCCTGTGGTGGCAGGCCCGCACCCGAGAAATTCAACCCCTGGACACAGAGGGGGCGCTGATCGGCTTGGAAGAAAACAGCCACTACTCGGAAAGCTGCGTGCAACTGCAACCCGGGGATGTGGTGGTGTACTACACCGATGGCTACACGGAGACAGCCAACACCCGCGGCGAGCGCTTGGAAACCTCTGGGCTGATGGACGCCATCCAGTACGCTGCCCGTCGCTACGACTCCCCCGAAGACATTTTGGAGAGCTTGTTTGAGCAGATGGATGCCTTCCGAGGCCGTCGGGGATCCCACCCTCTTCCCCTATGGCTGCCCGAGGATCCAGAGCTCCTGTTGCAGGACGAGATTTCCCTGCGGCCTGAGCCCGTGGACGACACAACGCTGGTGGTGTTGAAGGTGTTGCCCGACTCCGAGCCAGCCTAGCTAAAAATCCGAGCCAGCCTAGCTAAAAAAGTTCAAACTCAGGGTTAATGACAGCAGGCCGCAACGCTCACAATAGCTCAAGCAAGCTACTCAACGCTACTGGGCTGGGCAGCAACGGTGGGTTGGTTGACGTGGTTTTGCCGGACTACTAGGCTAGTTGGTTAGTTCTGGCATGCGTTCTGCATGGGCTAAAGCCTGCTCCAGCTTTAGTCTGTGTGGCTCTCTCAGAGAGCAAGGAGCGGCTACCTGCAGCTTGCGGGGAAGTCACGCCTGTGGAGATCCCTCTGGCGGGGCAGTGGGGGTGATCTCTGCTGCCAGCCATAGTTCGTTAAGGCAGGAAGAAAGCAGAAGCGCGGCAGACGCTGAGCACTCCGCGCCGCCGGTGCGAGTGGAAGTGTTTGTTAGCGTTTCGTAGGTCTTTCAGAGCGGTACGCTCTAGCTGGTGGAGCTACCAGGTTGGCTGCACTGTGTTATCTACACCTGAGGTACAACCATGAACTTCTCTCCTTCTGGGTCTGAAACCGCCTCGGTTTACTTGCCGGCCCCCGCGGCTTTCCAGACGGAAATGATTGTCGGGCAGGTGTTCCGACAGGATGTGCTGGGCGATATCCGCAAGGGTTGGAATGGCTTTGTGGAATCGGGCCAAATTTGGGCGCTTTTGATAGGGATCGTGGCGGGCTACATGCTCAAGAGCATCACCAGCTCCCACTAGAGCCTTGTCGCCATTGCTCTAGCTGGATCCAGTTGGCCTGAGCCGGCGGGGTTTTGGCCGTCGGCGGTCGGTTTCTGTGTTTTTTCTCCACAACTGCAGTGGGGTCTTCCTACGGTGGTCAATCCTTCTCCCCATTCTTCCGGTTCCCAGCCAATGTCTGAGCCGACGGTAACTTCCACCCCTCGCCCCTGGAGCCAGCGCTTTGAGGGATCCCTGCATCCTGCCATCGCCCGCTTCAACGCCAGCATCGGCTTCGACATCCGCCTGCTGCCCTACGATGTGGCCGGATCCCTGGCTCATGTGCAAATGTTGGCCGCTTGTGGCATCCTGACCCGGCAAGAGGCCGACCAGATCCGGCAGGGATTGGAGCAGATCCAACAGGAGGCGGCTGCCGGCACCTTCCGGCCCGATCCAGAGGCAGAGGATGTCCACTATGCCGTCGAGCGTCGTTTGGTGGCTTTGGTGGGGGAAGTGGGAAAAAAACTGCATACCGGGCGCTCCCGCAACGACCAAGTGGCCACCGA
Source organism: Synechococcus sp. R5-13 (assembly GCF_047462015.1). NCBI lineage: Bacteria > Bacillati > Cyanobacteriota > Cyanophyceae > Synechococcales > Synechococcaceae > Synechococcus > Synechococcus sp. R5-13. The sequence continues at coordinate 60,110 of NZ_JANSIL010000038.1, forward strand.
TCTGCGCCTCTATCTGCGGGATCAAATCGATCACCTTCGTCAAGCTCTCTGGGAGCTGCGCGGAGTTTTGTTGGACTTGGCCGAGCGGCATCTGGAGACGATCCTGCCCGGCTACACCCATCTGCAACGGGCTCAGCCGATTAGCTTAGCCCACCACCTCTTGGCCTATGAAGAAATGCTCTGGCGAGACTGGCAACGGCTGGGGCGGGTGCGGGAAGAGGCGAATGTCTGTCCTCTCGGATCCGGAGCTTTGGCCGGCACTTCCCTGCCCATTGATCGGCAGCTCACCGCCCATCTGCTGGGATTTGAGCGGATCAGCGCCAACAGCTTGGATGCCGTCAGCGACCGAGACTACCTGGTGGAGTTCCACGCTGCCGCCAGCTTGATTTTGGTGCATCTCAGCCGCCTCTCGGAAGAGGTGATCCTCTGGGCTTCCCAGGAGTTCGGCTTTGTCACCCTCACCGATGCCTGTGCCACCGGCTCCAGCCTCATGCCCCAGAAGAAAAATCCCGATGTGCCGGAGCTGGTGCGCGGCAAGGCGGGGCGGGTGTTTGGCCATCTCCAGGCTTTGTTGGTCACCTTGAAGGGGCTGCCGCTGGCCTACAACAAAGACCTCCAAGAAGACAAAGAGGGGCTATTCGACACGGTCGATACCCTGAAAGCCTGCCTAGAGGCGATGACCCTTCTGCTGCGGGAAGGGATCCAATTTCAACCTGAGCGCATGGCCGCTGCTGTGCAGGAAGATTTCTCCAACGCCACCGATGTGGCCGACTACCTGGTGCGCAAAGGGATCCCCTTTCGCACAGCCCATGATTTGGTGGGGCAGATTGTGCGCATTTGTTTGGCAGAGGGGATCCTGCTGCGGGATCTGCCCTTGGAGCGCTGGAAAACCTTCCACCCGGCCTTTGAGGCGGACATTTTGACGGCCATTGAGCCCCGCCAGGTGGTGGCCACGCGGCTCAGCGCCGGGGGAACGGGCTTTGCTGTGGTGCGAGAAGCCCTGCAACGGGCCCAGGCCCGCCACCAGCAGCCAGAGCCATCGGAAGAAACTCCACAAACTTAAACTGAACTCAAGGAGAGTTTGCAATTCTTGGGTTCTTCTCGCCAGTGTGTGCCATCCTGAGGTTCTGAGCCATCCAACGCAACTCCCAGCCTGTTGGCCTCTTCCCTGGGTATCGTTCCATGTTGGATAACCTCACCGCCCACGTCCTCGAAAATGCGGCCAAGCGTCGCTGGCGGGAACGCGCCTACAGCCGATTTTTGCAAGATTGGCGACGGCAAGTGGTGCTGCTGCGCCGTCAACGGGCCGGCGAATTTGGCCCACCCCTGGGGGATCCCTCTTGTGTTTTCAGTGCCCACTCGGCTTGGTTGCGCTGTGCCGTCCATCCCCAAGGGCCGTGCCAGGGTTGCCCCCACTATGCCCCCGTCACCCCTCCAAAGCCAGAGCCACCTCTGGGTTCACTCGATGGACGGGTCTGACCGCGCCACACTGGTGGCCGAACATTTTCAGCAGCGGCGGCCTCTGCGGAACGGCCTGCCCGTTGCGCCCCAATGGCATCCGCTGTAGCTAAGTTGAGGGATCCCCGGCCAACTTGTGCCAGAATAAAAGAACGGTAACTCCATCGGCAAAGGCGAGATTCATGGCCCTCTACCTCTCGGCAGACCACCTTCACAGCATCCGCCAGCACGGCGAACAAGCCTTTCCCCACGAGAGCTGCGGCATTTTAATTGGGGAAATCCGGGGATCCGACAAGATCATCCACGAGCTTTGGTCGGTGACCAACACCTGGGATCAAGCGGAAAACCCTCTGGCAGACGGGGAATCCAGCCGCCGCCGCTTCTTGATCGATCCGGCGGATTTCAAGCGGGCCAACGACCACGCGGTGCGCAAAGGGCTGGGGATCCTGGGCACCTATCATTCCCACCCCAACCATGCGGCCATTCCCTCCGAGTTTGATCGGCAGCATGCTTTTCCTTGGGGCTTTTCCTGTGTGATCGTCAGCGTGCGCGATGGCAAGGCAGAAGAGGTGGTGAGCTGGGTTTTGGATGAGCAGGAGCAGCCCCAACGGGAGCCGATGCAGATGCTGGAAGACATTCGCATCCCCCCGCTCCCGGCTTTGGCAAGCTAGAGTCGTTTGGGCTTTGCTGCTGTTTGAGGCTGAAGTTCACGGCTAAGTTCAGTTGGGATCCTTGAAAGCTGGGATGGGCGCCACCGGAAAAAGCGGTAGTCTAATGCTGAACCTTGTCTGTAACATAGCTGAATCATCGAAATCCGTAGACTGCTCCAACCAGATCGGCCAGACGGATAGGTCAGCCCAGATCCTCTGGATCCTCAAAAGTCTCCAGTAGATACCCAAGATCTCTCCCCGAACTCCCATGGCAACCAAAGTTCTGATCCCCTCTCCCCTGCGCCCCTACACCGACAACCTGGAAGCTGTCGAGATCGAGGGCAGCAATGTCGGCGAAGTGATGGGCAACCTCATCGCCCGCTATGGCGAGCTGAAGCGCCACCTCTACACCGAGGATGGGAAGCTGCGCAATTTTGTCAATGTCTACCTCAACGACGAGGATGTGCGCACGTTGCCCCAAGGCAACAACACCCCCGTGGGAGAACAAGCCGTCATCAGCATCGTTCCCGCTATTGCCGGAGGGTTGTGAGCATGTTGAACCTGGATACCAGCCAAGTTAGCCTCTCCCGCGAAGAGATGGAGCGGTTTTCTCGGCATTTGATCCTGCCCGAGGTGGGCCTAGAAGGACAGAAGCGGCTGAAAGCGGGCAAAGTGCTGTGCATCGGCACAGGCGGCCTTGGCTCGCCCCTGTTGCTGTACTTGGCGGCAGCCGGCGTGGGGCGGATCGGCATTGTCGATTTTGATGTGGTGGATGTGTCCAACCTGCAGCGGCAGGTGATCCACGGCACCTCCTGGGTGGGCAAGCCGAAGGTGGAATCGGCCAAGAACCGCATCCTGGAGATCAACCCCCACTGTCAAGTGGATGTTTACAACACCGCCCTGAAGGCCCACAACGCACTGGAGCTGTTTGCCAACTATGACGTGATTGTGGATGGCACCGATAACTTCCCCACCCGTTACCTGGTGAACGATGCCTGTGTGTTGACGGGCAAGCCCAATGTCTACGGCTCGATCTTCCGCTTCGAGGGACAAGCGACGGTCTTCAACTACGAAGATGGGCCCAACTACCGGGATCTCTACCCCGAGCCGCCCCCACCAGGACTGGTGCCCTCCTGCGCCGAAGGGGGAGTGTTGGGGATCCTCCCCGGCATCATCGGTGTTATTCAAGCTACCGAAACCGTGAAGATCCTGCTGGGCGTGGGCACAACCCTAAGTGGGCGGCTGCTGCTTTACGATGCCCTGAACATGAGCTTCCGGGAGCTGAAGCTGCGCAAAAACCCGGCTACTCCGCCCATCACTGAGCTGATCGACTACGAACAGTTCTGCGGGATCCCACAAGCCCAAGCTGCCGAACAGGCTGGCCAAGCGGAGATCCCGGAGATCACTGTGGCCGAGCTGAAAGCGCGGATGGATGCTCACCAAGACTTTGTGTTGGTCGATGTGCGCAACCCAAATGAGTGGGAGATAGGCCGGATCCCTGGTGCTCACCTGATCCCCCTGCCCCAAATTGAAAACGGCGACGGGGTGGAGCAGGTGCGTCGCCTCCTTAACGGCTCAGAGCTGATCGTCCACTGCAAGAGTGGGGCACGCTCGGCCAAAGCCCTGAAGATCCTACAAGCTGCTGGGATCCAAGGAAAAAACCTGCGCGGGGGGATCCTCGCCTGGGCAGAGGCTTACGATCCCTCGATTCCCAAGTACTGACTCTGCCTTGGGATCCCTACCTGTCGCCCGGTTTGCTCTAGCATAGATCCGGCAGATCCGGTGCCCAGAGCCGGCTGTGCCAGGTTTTCCCTTTTTGCGTCCCCTTTTCCATGAGTGCCATCCCGCAGGCCGAGACAGAAACGATCTTCCACTCCATCCCCGAAGCCCTCGAAGACCTCAAGTGTGGTCGCATGGTCATCGTGGTCGATGACGAAAACCGAGAAAACGAAGGGGATCTGGTCTGTGCTGCCCAGTTTGCCACGCCCCAAGCTATCAACTTCATGGCCACCTACGGGCGGGGCCTTATCTGCCTGGCCATGCAGGGATCCCGCCTCGATGAGCTGAAGATCCCGCTGATGGTGGGGCAGAACACCGACAGCAACCAAACTGCCTTTACCGTCAGCATTGATGCTGGGCCAGAGGCTGGAGTTTCCACCGGCATTTCCGCCGCCGATCGCTCCCGCACCATTCAGGCGGCCATTCACCCGCACACGCGACCGGAAGATCTGCGCCGGCCTGGGCATGTCTTTCCGCTGCGGGCACGGGAGGGCGGAGTACTCAAACGGGCTGGCCATACGGAAGCAGCGGTGGATCTGGCGATGTTGGCCGGGCTGTATCCGGCAGGGGTGATTTGCGAGATCCAAAACCCGGATGGCTCCATGGCCCGCCTGCCCCAGTTGATCGAATATGCCCGTCAGCACGATTTGAAGATCATCACCATCGCCCACCTCATCGAGTACCGCCTGCGCACCGAACAACTGGTTCACCGAGAGGCTGCCGCCACCCTGCCAACGGAGTTTGGCCAGTTTCGGGTTTACGGCTACCGCGATAGCCTCAACCAAGTCGAGCACCTGGCCCTGGTGAAAGGGGATCCGACCCAATTTGCCGCTGAGCCCGTCCTGGTGCGCGTCCATGTGGAGTGTCCCCTAGGGGATGCGCTGGGATCCCTGCGCTGCGATTGTCGCCGCCAATTGACCGCCGCCCTGAAGATGATCGACCACCAAGGCAAGGGGGTACTGGTGTACCTGCGCCGGCAAGAGCAGGAGCTGAGTCTCATCGAGCAAATCAAGTCCTACGCCCGGCAAGATCTGGGACTTTCTGAAACCGCGCCACCGGTGGCGATGGACTTGCGCGATTACGGCATCGGCGCCCAGATACTACGGGATGTAGGGGTGCGCAAAATGCGCCTGATCAGCAACACCTCTCGCCACATCAGCGGCTTGAAAGGATTTGGCCTGGAAGTGGCCGAGCGCGTGCCCCTGCTGGTGGAAGAGCCGGATCTCAATTTGCATGTGGAGCCGTCCTGTTCCCTGAAACTGTTGCTGCACGACGCTGGCGCAACCGATTCCGGCTCAAGCCTGTAGCGCGTTGTAGGGCCGAGGGCTATGGTGGAACAAAGACTGGGGTGCAGCCGGCTCGCCATCCGCCACATAAGCCTTGGATCCCCAGCCCCAGAAAGACCAGAAAGGACGTTCGGGCCCCGATGGAGCCGTCATTGCTATGCGACGCTTCCGCGCTGGTGACAGGGGTGCGGAGCACTGGCGCGCCGGCGAGACGGAGTCCCTGGCTGTGGGGCTCAAGAGTTGCTTCGGCAAGACGGGAATGTCGGATCCCACCTGCGACCACACCTCATAGCTCCGAGGGCGCACCACCACGAGGCTGATCAGGGATCCGTGATCCATGTCGTAGCGGCAACTGGCGATGGCCTCTTGCAGCTGAGAAAAGCCCCGGTTGAAGACGTAAAAATGGTCTTGGAAGCGGATGGCCTCCCAGAAACCTTCCCGGGTGACCGCCACATGGTCATGATCGGCGGAGGCGTAGTCGAGGATCACCATGCGTGTAAAGACTGATCAGCGATGAATTAAAATGAGAGAGCTTTTACCGTATTTTCACTTAAGCACGATCTTGGGCAGCCTGTCATCCGCAAAATGGCTCACCTGCAACAAGGCTTAATGCGTTTCTTTACTCTGCAAACCGCTGCCGCCCGCCTCTCTATCCCCTCCGGCTCCAGGGATCCCACCCAATTCCCGTCTCAGCTCGGCCATGGCTGCTTCTCCGATGTGGGGGGTGGCGCAGACTAGGTTGGGTGTGCGGATTAGATCGGCTCGGGCTTGGCGCACCAAGACCCGCAGGGTGGGGTAGCTGGCCTCATCGCAAATCAGCGTATGGGCGCGGCGGATTAGGGATCCCACCCGTTCCGTATCCGAGATCACTGCCGTCAGCACCAGCAGGTCTCCCCGCAGACTGTAGACAATCACCTCGGCAACCTCCAGCAGGGCAGTGCTGATGCTCACCAGCCCCAGACAGGCGTAGGAAGGCAACTGGCGGATCAGGGCAATTTCACGGGCGTAGTCAGACACCTCCACCGTCAGAACACGGGCCCCCCGGGGTTGGGCAATGGCTTCGACGGCGCTGAGAAAATAGTGCAGCGTCACCACGGTGCCGGACTGGATCTGATCCAGGACGGTGGCCAGATCCTCCAGGGGCACCAACTGGACCCGGATGCCCAGAGTTTGCTGGATTTGCTGGGCCATCAGTTGTCCTGTACCCAAATCCCGGTTGGGCACACACACCAGCACTTGGGCACTGCAGCGCAATCGCCAATCGATCTCCGCTAGCAGCAGATCCCGCACCTGCTCCAAAGAAAACCCCTGCTGCAGCAGCTGGTCGATGCCCTGGCGCACCTGCTCCAGGACCTGTCGGGATCGATCCAGGTTTTCCCCCAGGCCGCGAGAGTAGTTAACCACCTGGCGGGCGGAGCGGCTCACGTAAATGCCAGATCCAGCGCGGGTTTCCACCAGGCCCATAGCCTCGAGTTGGTGGTAAACCTTGTGGATGGTATTGCGGTGCAGGCCTGTTTGCATAGCCAATTGACGGGTGCTGGGCAGGCGGTAGCCGGGAGGAAATTGCCCGCAGGCGATGGCAAAGCAGAGCAAATTAAAAAGCTGTACGGAGCCAGGGATCCCACTCTCCGGCTGGATGGAAATGCGCATCATGGCCCGTTTTTCTCCCTTTGACAACGCCGTTGCGAGCCCGTTTCTGGGCTACGTAAGAATCCCTCGACTTCAGTCGGCGGGAGTGTCAACTGCCTGCAAGATAGCGCCGACGCCGGATAGACAAGCTCCAGAGGAGATCGGGATTGAGAGCCCTATTCGGGGATGCGGTGCATCCGGCTGGGATCCCAACTTAAAGTCACCTCCGTCCCTTCCGGCAACTGCTGCAAATTCAGGCCGGGGTTGGGTTGCACAGCCAAAAGTTTCACCTCACAGCCCGACACCCATACCTGATAGCGAATGAAAGCCCCTAGATAAGCAGTGTCGCAAATCCGTCCCCGCAAGCGGCAGTGGCCATCGGGGATCCCTTCTTCAGATAAGTCAATCCGAATGTGCTCCGGGCGCAAAGCAAACAGGGCCGCTTCTCCCACGCATCGTTCCGCCAGGGATCCCTCGATCAAGTTGGTTTGGCCGATAAAACCGGCTACAAACCGGGTGGCAGGTCGCTCGTAGAGCTCTGCCGGGGATCCCACCTGTTCGATGCGCCCGCGATTGAACACGGCAATACGATCGCTCATGGTCAGGGCCTCTTCTTGGTCGTGGGTGACGTACAAAAAGGTGAGACCAAGGCGGTGTTGTAGGGCCTTGAGTTCAAACTGCATCTGTTGGCGCAACTTCAAATCCAGCGCCCCCAAAGGTTCATCCAGCAAGAGCACCTGCGGTCGGCCAACCAAAGCCCACGCCAAGGCCACCCGTTGCCGTTGCCCCCCTGAAAGTTGGCTGGGTTTACGGGATCCCAGATCGGGCAGTTGTACCAGCTCCAGCGCCTCTTGCACTCGCTTTTGGCGCTCCTTCGGCGGTATGCCGCGGATCATCAAGCTGTAGCCAACGTTCTCCGCCACCGTCATGTGGGGGAAGAGAGCATAGTCGTAAACTACCCGACTCCGACCGCTAAAGCGGTACGGAGCGGGCTTTCAGTAGCCCTGAGCCTGCTCTGCT
>NZ_JANSIL010000039.1:0-10101 GCF_047462015.1 Synechococcus sp. R5-13
GCAGAGCAGGCTCAGGGCTACTGAAAGCCCGCTCCGTACCGCTTAGCGGTCGGAGTCGGGTAGTTTACGAAAAGGTTTGCTTGTAGATCAACTGCAATTGTTCTAGCTCATCTTGGCGGGCAGCACGGCGCAGCAGGCGCATTTGCTCTTCGATGAGCTGGCGAGCCTCATTACGGCTAATCGGATCGAAGACCAACTCCTCCATGGCAGCAGGATCCCCGCTGTTATCCGGCGGCCTGAAGTAAACCCGAAAAAAGAGCCTTTGGGCGTAGAGCGTGGTGAAGAGAGCCTGATTTTCGTCGACCTGACACAGGCTGTAGAGCAGACCAAATGTGGGGTGATTCAGATACAACTCATTCATGCCCAATAGCGTATCACTCTTGGGAGAGAGGAGAGACTTTTCTTCCCGGTCGGTGCCAGAGAAAGTTCTGGAAATGATGTGGCTATGGCTCTTGAGACCAAGGGCTTAAATCACAAGTTCCGCCCAGCTCGATTTTGGCCGTTGCGACTGGATTCAACATTAGCAAACTAACAAGATTTTGGGTCAGGCTGTTACCGCCGCTGCTGTTCCCGCACCTTCCTCTTCGTGTCATTCAATTCGTTTTCCACCTCTAGCTGACGAAATTGCTCTTCCAATTCATCCCAAGCCTCGAAAGGTTTTCCCCAAGGGCTGAAATTCCGGTCCGGGTTGTCGATGCCTTTGGCTTGCGCGGCTCTTACCTCCTGCAGCTTAGCCTTCACTTCTTGGCGGCGCTGGCGAATCTGCGGCAGCAGGGCTTCCATTTGTTGGATTTTCTCCTTTTGGGCTTTCATTTGACCCCATAGCTGGCTGCCCCTCTCCAACAGCTCAGCCTCCCGGCGTCGCGCTCCTTCGGCCAGATCGGGACGATTGGCCCGCTGCGCCTTCTCAATGCGAAAGTGCCAGGTTTTAATCTCCTCGGCTAAGTTGAGAATGCTTTTTTGGAGAGCCTCCTCTTGGACGCGGCTTTCCTGCAACAGCTGCAGGGTATCCGATTCCTGCTGGCGCAACTGCTCATCGAGGGCTTGCAGCTCGATCTCAGGGTGGGCCCTGAGAAATTCTTCCAGGCGGGTTTCCAAAAATCGGATGATATCTTCGATCAGTTTCATCGATGGATCCTTTTCCCAAGCCCTCAGTTGCGTTTAGAGTAGCCTAAGCCGGGCCGTCCTAGATAGGGTCGTTTGAGACATTCCCTTTGACCTTCACCCAAAGTGAGGCCAGGGATCCATCCGGCACGCCAGTTCACCGCAACTGGGAACTCTCCTGAACTCAACTGCCCCCAGGCGGATCCCTGTCTTCCTCAATCCAGCAGACGGCCATCCCCAACCCGGATAATGCGCTGGGCGGCCTGGGCTACTTCAAGGTCATGGGTGACCACGACCAGGGTGATGCCCTGCCGGTGGAGCTCCGCAAAAAGGTTCAGCACTTCCTGGCCGGTATGGCTATCCAGAGCCCCAGTCGGCTCATCAGCCAGCAACAGTTGGGGTCGGTTGACAATGGCACGAGCAATCGCCACCCGCTGCTGCTGGCCGCCGGAGAGTTGGGCCGGACGCTGCTGCAGTTTGCTCCCCAAGCCCACTTGTTCTAGGGCTTGCTTGGCCCGCTGGCGTTGCTCCGGCTCCGGGATCCCAGCATAGGCCAAGGGCAGCATGACGTTCTCCAGCGCCGTCAGGACGGGCAGGAGATGGAACTGCTGGAAGACAAAGCCGATTTTTTGGTTGCGAATGTGGGCCAAATCGCGATCGGTCAGGGTGGAAACTTCCACCCCATCCAGCCAGTAGCGCCCTGAGCTGGGCCGATCCAAGCAGCCGATGAGGTTCATCAGGGTGGATTTGCCGGATCCAGAGGGCCCCATAATGGCGCAATACTCTCCCGGCTGGATCGCCAAGTCGATATCGTAGAGGGCCTGAAAACTGCCCTCCGGCAGTGGATAGACTTTGTTCACCCCAACCATCTGCACTACGGGCGGGCTGGCCGCAGCCAAGGCCTCGGCTGGGCGCTCCAGGGATCCGACCGGCCCACGGCGATGATTTGCCCAGGAATCTTGCTCAAGCATGGTTGGCACCGCGACTTGCCCCATTCTAGCCTTTGGGCTTCCCTGGCTTGACGGCTAACCGGAAGAGCGGATCTCCTGCGGCTGATGGTAGGGGCAGCTCCCCTGGGGATCCACCCTGAGGCGGTAGAGGGGAGAGCGTTCCTGATCGCAGCGAAAGGCTTGGGCTTGGGAAGTCAAGATCTGGCGGGCAAAGCGACAATTTTGGCACTTTTTGCCACCGTGATGACTGGATACAGAAGGCTGTTTTGGACGCGGCACGATCCCTGCTGGAGAAGGGGCAGCCTCTGCCGGGCGGATCAGCTCCCGTGGAGAAAGGCCGCGCAGCACCAGTTCGGATCCCTGCCAGCGGGCTTCCACCAGGCCGGTATCGGCCCAGGCCAGCCAACGGGGATCCTGGGTAATCTGGGGCGGCAGACGCACCTGTACCCCCGCCAAAGTCCGCGGCGACCCCTGCTCCTGCCAAACTTCTTCCACCTCCCCCTCGTAGCGCAAAGGGGGATCCCTGATCTCGGCGGGGGAACCGGCCTTCAGCTCCGCGAGCTTAACTGGGGTTTGTAGGTGCCCATCGGGCAACTCCAGCCAATGCCCGGGCTGAGGGCAGTGGACATGGTAGCGATTGCACAGCTCCGGCAGATCCGCCAGATCCTGAGCCTGCTTGGGGTCGGCGTGAACCAAGACCAAATGCTGGGGGCGAAAGGTGTGGATGATCTGGGTGAGATGCCCGACATCGTTGTGGCTGTGCCAGGTTATCCATTCAACGGCAATGCGGGAGCGCAGCGGCGCCGGCCAACGCTCAAACGGGGTAGCCAGTTCCACCTCTGGCAGCCGCACCAGCAGACAGGAGCGCTGCGGTTGGGCCAACAACCTCGACCAAATTGGATCCCAAGCCTCAGGCCCGGCATCGGCGTCGCACAGCAGCAAGCCTTGGGGCAGAGGATCCGCTTCGGTAAGGGGCTGAACCCGCGGCTGCAGGCGGTCTTCCCAGAACAAGGGCTGGTAGGTGGCGAAATTGCGCACCGGCTCCGGCAGGTAGGTGAGCAAGCGCTCGTAGAGATTGCAGCCTGCCGCCAGCCCCGGCGCCACCCATATCTTGAGCTCTTGGGAGGCTTGGGTAAAGCGGTGGTGGGCTTTGAGGAGAAAGATCAGCTCCTGCCCCAACCCCAACACTGGCAGGGGAAACAGCACCGTTTGCCCCGCTTCCAAGGCGCTGAGCAACCGCTCCACCAGGCGATTTTCCAGGTGACGACGGGGTGGATGGCGGGTGGATCCCAGCGAAGCCTCGATGAGCAACACGTCCGGCTGCCAGTGGCGCAAAGCAATGAGATCCAAGCCGGGGGCAAAGCGAGTTGAGGCCAGGGAACAGTCGCCCGTGTACACGCAGGCTTGGGCCGGAGTGGTTTGGGTATTTTGCAGCAGGGTTGCCGCCGCTCCCGGCAGATGCCCAGCCGCAAAGAAAGTGAGCATCAGATGGGGCAAAATCTCTCGCGCCCGGCCCAAAGGCAGCGCCCGAAAGGGGGGAAAGCGAATGTCCCGGTCGTAGCCTGGCCAAACGCCACACTCCCACAGACCGGCGGCCAAATGAGCAGTCACCGGCGTGGCGTAGAGAGGTACCTGAGGGTAACGACGATGAAAAGCAGGTAGCCCTTGCACATGGTCAAAGTGAGCATGGCTGCAGATTACCGCATCCGGGATCCCTGGCAGAGCCTTAAAGAGGGCAGGAGCGGGCAACCCGCAATCGAGAAGCAAACGGTGGGATCCCATCTCCAGCCAATAGGCACAGCCCTGTTGACGGGGATCCGTACCCAGGGGGAGCAGTCGAAGGGGGGGTCTCTCTGACTCCACAGGTGTGTCGTTCTGAACCTAGAAGACCGCGTTCAATCCTGCAAACAGGAGGGGCGACTTGGCCAGGGATCCCCCCTCTCCACCGGTACACCTCCCCGGAGAGTTGGAGACAACCTGTGCCGATCCACTTATCCTACACTTCTCACAGCATAGCGTTTGCCCACCATCTGCCGCGGCAGCCTGCCATTTCATCCATGCAGCAGCTGAATGGATGTGGGGATTTGGTTTTGCGATGAACTTGTCTTGGCTTGGCAGCCTATGGGTCGGCGCTCTCTTCTGTCGCCGCAGCGGCGCTGCTGCTGGGAAAAGCAAAGCCGGCAAAATCGTGATCGTCGGGGCGCACCGTCAGGATCATCAGGTTGTAGGAGGCCCAGACCAAGCCAAACAGCAGCTCAGGCCAAGAGGGATCCCAACTGCCGGCAAAACGCAGGGATCCCACCCCCATAGCCAGAAAAGTCAGCACAATAGCCAGAGCCTGAGGTCCTAAGGAGAGCTGGGAAGGCTGCTCGGGATAGGGGGGCACTCCCCGCAGACTTTGCACCAGCGCCTGGATGGACTGAAAAAACTGGCTGCCCGTCTGCCGTTCCGACTGCCAAGCTGCCCCCCACAGATGGGGGGGAAAGGCCAAGAGCCAACTGATGCGCCCCAGGAGAGCATAAGGCAAAAACCACGCGAAGAAGACCCGGTCAAAGGCCGGCACCGGCATCCACCCCGTGCAGAGAAAGACCATCGGCACCGCCAAGTAGACCAGCTCCGCCATCCCACCGGCAGCCCAGAGGGCCAGCCACAGGTATTGAAAGCGCTGCTGCTGCGTGGTCGGCTTGCCCCAGAAGGGATTTTCCCTCAAGGCCGAAAACAAAGCCAGCAAAGCAACGCGGCGGTTGCGCAAGGGCAACAAAACACCCGTAACCTGGGTTTGGCGAACCAATTGAGACTGCCAGCCGCGGCAGTGCATCTGACACCCCAACTGCACAGGGCGACGAATGTCGATCCGCGGGATCCCTTCCAAAGCCTTGCGCCGGATGAGACAGCCAGAACCCAACAGGGGTGCCGCCTGGTAGCCCTGGGATCCCACCGCCAAGAGCTGCTGCAGTGGGTGAACGGCTCTGGGCTGGCCTAGGGTGCGCAGCATTGCCTGCACAAAGCCAGTTCGGTTGACAATTGGAGCCCGCTCCGGCGAGTCGTAAAAGTGAGGCAAGGTCTGCCACAGGAAGTCCCGCTCGAGAAAATGGCCCGGCTGCACCAGGAGCAGATACTCCCCTTGGATGTGAGGGGATCCCATCGCGTAAGCCAGGGGGTCGGCTGTGGGGCTAGGGCAGGCCCAGTATTCGCAGGGAATGGCCCGGGCCGCCTTGGCCATCTCCTCATCTTCTACCCGATCCACAATGTGGACAAACAACCGCTCCCAAGGGTAGTCGAGGTGCAGAGCCGAAAGCACTGTTTGCCGGGTTGCCTCCAGAGAATCCCACTGGCGCAGCACCAGTACATCCACCCGCGGCAATTGGAAAAACGACCTCCGCAGGACCTCTGGGGATGGGATCGTCTCTCTCGGCACTTGGGGATAGCGGCTGAGGGTAAAGCCCACCGCCGCCAGCCAAACATACAGCTCTGCCCCCCAAAACAAAAGGGATCCCAAATCCATCAACCCGGCTGTCAGTCGCCAGTAGAGGTACATCACCCCGGCAATGAGGTGAAGCAACCCTGCCCAGCGAAACAGATACACTCGCATCAACTTCCTGCCTTCCGTGCTTTTGCCATTTTCGCCCTCGAAGGGGCAGGGATCCCTAGCTCCTCTCCTCTTCCGGCTGGCCCCAATCCTCAAGAACGAAAAAAGTTCAGGAATCAGCAACAGCAAAACCCTGTCTGCTCTGGAGCAGACAGTTTTCAGCCCGGCAAGCAGCTTGGTCGACAGAAGCGAGAATCTTCTCTTGCGGAAGAAACTCTCCCAGGCAGTTTCAAAGCTGGGCCTTTCCCTACTGGGCAGCCACCTCAGCTGGGTAGACACTCACCTTTTGCCGCCACTTGCCATAGCGCTCAAAAGTCACAATGCCGGTGACCACAGAATACAAGGTGTCGTCGCCGCCGATGCGCACGTTCACCCCTGGGTGAAACTTGGTGCCCCGCTGCCTGACCAGAATGTGGCCGGGATGCACCAGCTCGCCCCCATAGCGCTTCACCCCCAGCCGCTTGGCATTGGAATCTCGACCGTTGCGAGTGCTGCCCGTTCCCTTCTTATGAGCCATAACGCCTCCTATGCAACTGCGTGATCAACAGAAATCAACAGAAACGAGATAAAAAAATCGGGATTCAGGACACCTGAGTTCAGAGTTTATTCCTCATCCGCAGGGATCCCTGTCGCCGCTGCCGAAGGGGCTGCCTCTGGGTTAGACTCTGGAGCCGCTTCCGTACGGGATGGTGCCGTGGCTAGGGGCACCCCATTGAGTTCAATAGACTCGATCAGCAGACGGGTCAGCGGTTGCCGATGACCCCTCTTTTTGCGGGTCTTTTTCTTTGGCCTCATCTTGTAGACGATGATTTTATCGCCGCGCCGATGCTGTAAAACCCGTGCCCTGACAACCGCCTCTGAAACGTAGGGATGCCCCAACGTCACCTGACCCTCGTGGTTGATCAACAGCACACGAGACAAATCGAAGGGGCTGTTCTCCTCCACTTCCGCCAGGCGATCAACTTCGTAAAAACGCCCCGGCTCCACCCAAAGCTGCTTACCGCCGGTTTCCACAATTGCGTAAGTCATCTTTCTCCCTGCCGTACAGGTGCCCTGCGGGGGTCTTGAAACCTGATCCGAGCATTGACAGCGATCTTAGATCGTAGCCGAAAAAGCCGCCGTCCGTCAGCTGGGTTTGGTCGAGGACTGGCTTGCAACAGTTCCGGTCGAGCAGTGGGACGGACTCCCCAAGCACCTCATGCTGTTGCCCCCCAGCCCCTTTCCCAGAGGAAGAGGGGAGTTGGGAAGCAGTTGGGAAGCAAATGTGCAGCATCTGAGGCGACCGCAGGCCAGAGGTTGCAGAGTCATTCTTTGCTATTCGGTCAGCTTCTCCCAAGCAGCCTGAAGGGCAGCCTGCATGCGCTGAGCGGCGCGGCTGAGGCGATGTTGCCAGGTTTCCCACTTGTGTTGCAGAAACTCTGCCGCCTCGTCCAGTAGGGAGAGATCGAACTTGCCCCCTTTGGCCAGCTCGTCCCGCACCTGTTTTACCTTAACGCGCACCACCTCCGGCGGATCCTGTGGGCCAACCAACGCCTTGAGGCGATCCCCCATGCGCTGGATAAGCTGTTTCACCTGCCGAGATTTTTCGCTCCAAAAGTTCTTTAAGCCTTCCGCTTCCGATTTCAGCCGTTGCGGAGCATCCTCCTTAACCACCACCGCGTCCACATCAATGGCTTCCACGTCCTCAGGCAGGAGAACGGCGCGCCCCCCCCAAGGCTCGGCAATGCTGCCACCCAGAATATAAGCGGCAATCGCTCCAGTCTCCCAGTCAAAGAGAAAATCCTCAATCCAGCCGACCTCTCGATTCCCAATGCGCACTGTGCGGCGGTAAAGAGAGCTGATGGGGGTTAGGGGGGTATCAAAAACGGTAGAGTAGGTCAGCAGCGCGTCTGGCCCGATGAGAGAAATCTGCTCCAGGGGGGTGTACCCCTGCTGGCTGGTGAAGTAGCATACCCGCCCTGTTGGGTCAACCCAGACTTCTTCTACAGTGCCCAAGGCGGTAGCAGTGCTGCCATCGAGGGCCAGCAGGCCCACCACTTGGCTACGTCGGATGATCTGTTCCATAGGGTTCATCGAAGTTTATCTCCTTGATGGGTTAGCTGGGCAGCCTCAAAATCCGCGGTAGTGGCGCAGTTGCCCCCTGAGCCGGGCAATTTCCTGAGCCATGTCCAAGACCATCGCTGCCCCCGTCCAGTTAAGCCCCAAGTCTCGGTGTAGGCGGCTCATTTGCAACAACCGCCTGAGCTGTTGGGGGGTCAGGTAGCTGCTCTCGGCCTCCACTAAGCCTTGGGCCAGCAGCCATTCCAGCAGGTGAGGGGGGAT
This sequence comes from Synechococcus sp. R5-13, assembly GCF_047462015.1. Classification (NCBI taxonomy): domain Bacteria; kingdom Bacillati; phylum Cyanobacteriota; class Cyanophyceae; order Synechococcales; family Synechococcaceae; genus Synechococcus; species Synechococcus sp. R5-13. The sequence continues at coordinate 7,966 of NZ_JANSIL010000039.1, forward strand.
CCCCAGCAGTTCCGTGGCCTGCTCGAAGGTATAGAGCCGTTCTTCCACCCGCACAATGGCCAAACTCATAGACTCACCTCCTGCAAGTGGGCGCGGGGATCCCAGCTACGGCTTTGGCGCAGCTTTTCGTAGAGATCCCGCTCGGTCTGGGAAAGGGATTTGGGTGCCACCACCTTCAGCCGCACCAGCAGGTCGCTCCGCTGGCCTTGGGGATCCCGCCAGCCTTGGCCCCGCAGCCGCAGGGTTTGGCCGCTGTCTACCCCGGCAGGGATCCTCAGTTGCACGCGACCCGTAGGGGTGGGAACTTCCGCCGTCCCTCCCAAAGCCGCCTCGTCAGGAGTAATGGGCAGCTCGCAGAGCAGGTTGTCTCCGTCAAAGCGGAAGAAGGGATGGGGGGGCAGCTCCAAAGTGAGGTAGAGATCCCCTCTTGGCCCGCCAAAGGGGCTGACCTGGCCTTTGCCCTTGACGCGGATGCGACTGCCCGGCTTAGCGCCGGGGGGAATGCGGATAGTTAGCGTTTCTCCATCTAGGTTCAGCCGTTTCTGGGTGCCGTGGAAAGCTTCTGCCCAGCTGAGACCCAGAGTGCCCTCCAAATCCTGCCCCGGCAAATCCACCGAAACAAACGGCCCAAAGCCGCCGGCGAAGCCCTGGAACCCGCTGCGGCGGGATCCCATACGGCCCAGCAGCTCGTTGATAAACTCCTCGAAGCTGGCGTATTGGGCGAAGCCCTCCATGCCGGGCATTCCAGCAGCAGAACCAGTACCCACCCGCTGCCAGTACTGCCCAAACTGGTCGTAGCGCCGCCGCTTCTCTGGATCAGAGAGCACCTCGTAGGCTTCGTTGATCTCCTTGAAGCGCTCCTCTGCCGCCTTATTCCCAGGGTTGACATCGGGGTGATACTGGCGGGCCAGCTTGCGATAGACGCGCTTGATTTCCTCGGCAGAGGCATCTCTGCTGACGCCCAGGATCTTGTAATAATCCTTGAAGTCACTCGCAGCCATAGGCTCACCCCTGCAAGGTTAGGTTAGAGTTTTTCGGGCTATTCTCAGGATATAAGGTTGCAGCTAAAAAATTGGAGCAGACCCAGAACACGTACAGGCAGAGCGGCGAGATGGCGCTTTACTGTGCTCTCGCTACTTCGGAAACTTTTTGGGCTAGGGCTTGCGTTTGGAGAAGATCCCTTTCTCATCTCGTGTGAAAATTTGCTTGACCTTTTCCCAAGCTTTGAGGAGTGCATGGGTGGAGTTATTGCTCTCTTGTTTGGCTTGGTTGTAGGCTTCCACAAAGGTTTGCTGCGCTTCTTCCGAGAGGTCAGCGCGGATTTCCGGCGAGATGCTCTCTGGGGTTAAGTCTCCCTCTGGCTCACCGGGCAAGTTCAAGTCGGCAATGGAAACTTCCTCTCCGCCAGCACTCTGCAGCAGCAAGTAAATTTCGCCCGACTTCTCTTCCGGTACTTGCACCACCAACAAGAACTCGCCCGCCTGTACCCGGGTTTGGTAGATGGCGGCTTTCTCCTGCGGCATACCCAAGGCAATCAGGGCGGATCCCAGGCCCGCTCCCAGTGCTCCGTACAAAGCGCCGCCCGTTGCCCCCAACAAAGCGGCTCCCAGAGGCCCAGCGGCCACCACTGCCCCCAAAAAGGGAATGAACAGCACCCCCACGCCAGTGAGCAGCCCCAGCAGGGATCCGAACAGGGATCCATAGATGGCCCCATTGGTCAGACCGTCCAGAACCACCTCTTTGCGGGTGATAAACCCGGTAATTTTGGCTTCGGTTTGAAAGTTGCGGCCAATAATGGAGATGCGATCGTTGGGAATGCCACGGTTCAAAAGCCGCTGGATACACTCTTGCAGCTTGCCCTCTTCTTTGAAGGCGGCGGAAACACACTTTTTGGGAGCTTGGGCAAAAGCGCTCATACGCAATCTCCTGCTGAGTTTTACAGTGCCAAGGCAGGTTTTTTAACCTTTTCCCTGCTACTACTCTCGTCTTACTACTCTCGTCTATTGTCTCCCCTCATCAACAAAGGATCCAGTCGAAGAATCGCGAACCCCCTGGAGAAATCTCCGTAGTAAACTACCCGACTCCGACCGCTAAAGCGGTACGGAGCGGGCTTTCAGTAGCCCTGAGCCTGCTCTG
>NZ_JANSIL010000040.1:0-2455 GCF_047462015.1 Synechococcus sp. R5-13
CTTCCGCATTCCTCCCGACACTGACCCTACGGGTACAGTGCGGGGCTCCTGCGATTTCTAGCTGAGGATGTCAAGCGCTCTTCTGCGCCGCTCTGGCAAACGGAGAACTCAATCCGTGCCTTCAGCATCGTGCCGGGCACGATCCGCCCGTTTGAGATCTTCCCCACTGGAGCGCACCGGCAGCTCGGCAGGAGCCTCCCGATCCAGGTAGTAATCCTCCACGAGGCGCTCGCTGCTGGGATGATCTTCTCCTTCGGTAGGCAACAGTGGCGGATGCAGCAATTCAGCCGGAGGGCAGTCTTCTGAGGTGAGCAAATCTGACGTGCTGAGCATCCCCTTGGGAATGGTGGAAAGGCGCTGAGCAACAGCTCCAATGCTTTCCAGGCGAATCATCTCCTCCCAGGAGCAGATCTCCTCCTCATCTTCTGTCTCGTAGCGAACTAGGATGGTGTCCCCTTCGATATCGAGGATCTTGGCCCGTTCCAGCCAGCGTCCCTGATCCCGCAGATAGATCCACACATCCTTGCCTTCGCGGCTGAGTTGATAGATCCTACGATGAAGCACGGTCCCCTCCTGAAGTGAAAGATCCGAGTGAGTTGTGGGGGCTACCCAGCTCATCCCTCCATCTTAGCGGCTGGACACCGAGGCTGTATGCCTTTCCCGAGGCCAGACAGAGTCTCTTTAGGTTGGGTCGGTTTCGGCCAGAGAGACCCCTTCCATCGCCAAGGCTGTCTCCGCTTCTTCTGCCTGCACATCCCGCAGAAAGGATTCCAGAGAGGCATGGGCTTCCGCCTCCAGTTCTGCTCCGCCAAGGGTTATGCTCTCTTCCGGCAGCCAGCCCAAAAACGGCAGGGGCAAGAGGGTAGAAAGGTTGGTCAGGATCAGCAGCAGCCCCAGCCGGCTGAAATCGGTCTCCGTTACCCCCAGCCCATGCATCAGCAGGGATCCCAGCTCTTGGGAGAGAAACCCCGCCAAATTAAAGGCCGACATCAGCAGAGCAAAGAGGGTGGCCTCGATCCCAGGGGGGCAGAGGCGGGCGGCCAAGACCAGCACTGGCATAAAGGCAATTTGTCCTGCCACCGTCAGCACCAGGCTGTCCCCCAAGCTAAACCAATGATCGTCGATACCCCAATCCCGGTTGAGGTGATAGACCAAGATGAGGCTGGTCAGGCCCAACCCTGCCGAGATCACGGTCATCCAGCCGAACAGGGGCCGCAGTGGGATCCGCCGCAGGTACACTTGGAAGATCCCTACCCCCAGCAAACTGGCGATGCTGGTTACCAAGCGCACCTGACCCAAAAATTCCGGCCCAAAGCCGAGATCGTTGGTGACAAAGTAAAAAAGAGCCGCATCGGCGCTGGGAGTGGCCTGCCAAACGAACACAAACAGCACCGGCAGCAAAATGCTGGGTTGCCGCAGCGCCCGCCACACCTGCCCCACCTGTTGTTGCAAGGGATCCCAGCCCTGGGACAACGCCACCGGTTGATCGGCAATAACCCAAGCTGCCAGAGCGATGAACAACGGCAAAAAGGCCGTCAGCCCAAACACCACCTGCGGCGGATAATGGGCCAAGAGCGCTCCTCCCAAATAGGCGGTGAGCAGGGATCCCAAGGCCGTTGCTCCCCAAGTTAAAGATTGCAGCGTGCCCGTCCCCGCCCAGTCACTGCCGTGTACCCGCTCCACCACCAGCGAATCTACGATTACATCCCCTACCGCCACCGCCAGGGATCCCAAAACCATCCACAGGGTGGCCAGACCAGCCGTCGGCGCCCACAGGGCCATCCCCAGCCAAGCCCCACACCCCAGAAGCCCTGACAACAAGAGGTAGGGACGACGCCGATAGCCCGCCACCGGTACGGTATCCGACAGCAGGCCGTAGAGGGGCTTGAGGATCCAGGGGCTCATGGCAACGCCCATCAACGCCGCCACCTGAGACGGGCTGAGGCCCAAGCTGTCCTTCAGGTAAAAGCTGGTGGCCAGCCGTGCCAGCCCCACCGCCCCCTGCACAAAGTACACCAAGAGGATTCCGAACAATTCCGGCGTCCAGTGGATATCCCGCAGCGGGGTCAGGGTGGATTGGTGCAGCCGTTGCAGCAGAGGATGAATCATGAGCGGTCGCAGTGTAGCGAGATGTTAGTTGGTGCGGTGTTGCCTTGGCAACAGCAAAACCATAAGAATCTTAACAGTCTCTTCACCTTAACCTGTCCAACTGGCTTCCGGCTCCGACCTCCTTGGACGGGTTGCGCTTCCCAGCGCTCTTTCTGCTCAACCCAGCCGAGCTACAAAATCTACAAAATAATGAGGTCGAAATGAGGTCGAAAGGTAAACTACCCGGCTCCGACCGCTAAGCGGTACGAAGCGGGCTTTCAGTAGCCCTGGGCCTGTTCTGCTCTACCAGAGAACAAAACAAGCCCGAACCTCTAGGCTGGTTTACAGCAGCCCCCAAGAGCGCAAT
>NZ_JANSIL010000041.1:0-3933 GCF_047462015.1 Synechococcus sp. R5-13
CACGAGATTTTGGCCTGGGGTGTATTTGAGGAAGAACTGTTTGTGATTTTCCTCTGATTGCCGTAAGGCGTTGAGCACTAGGAAACGTGGCAGATAAACTCCAGCCTGCTACCGACGTGATTTTCCTCTGATTGCCGTAAGGCGTCTTGCTTTCCCTCTGCAGGTTTTGCATCCGAACTCGAGGCAGAGATGGGATCAGATGACTTGGCCGTCGGATGTTATTCTCCCCTTGAGTTTACCGGCCCGCTCTTCGGCCTCCTCCATAACCCTGTCCAGCTGCTCCAGCACCTCGCCCGGATGCTTTTCCAGCACCCGCAGGGAGAGGGCCATCCGTCCCTTGGCCTCATCCACATCGATGACAACAGCTTTGATGCGTTGGCCTGGTTTGAACAAATCCGGTAGCGAGGCTACAAAACTTTGGCTGACCTGCTTGATGTGCAACAGCCCGGTTACCCCTTCTTCCAAGTCCACAAACACACCGAAGGGTTTTAGTCCGCTGACTTTGCCTTCCACCACTTGGCCACTGGTGTAGCGGCTCAGGTTCTCGGACTTTACAGCCGCCCTTTGGGAGAGCACCAGCTTGTTGGCTTCTGGGTTCACCTCGATAAAGCTTGCTGTCAAGGATTGCCCCACCAACTCCTCCAGACTTTCCCGTTGGCTGAGGTGGGAGCGGGGAATGAAGCCGCGCAGCCCCTGCACATCCACCACCACCCCCCCTTTGTTGGTGGCGATCACCGGAACGGTTACCGTCTGGCCGTTGGCTTGCTTCTGGGCCAGCTCTTCCCAAAGCCGCTTCAGCCTCAGCCGCCGCGCCGAGAGCACAATTTGTCCTTCTGCATCTTCTCGCAAGATGAGAAACTCGGCTTCTGTTTTTAGGGGAAAGAGGGCACTCAAATCTTCCCCTGGGCGGATCCCTGCTTCTTTGAGAGGCAGAAAGGCCGGGGATTTGCCGCCAATATCCACCAGAGCGCCATCGTTCTGATGTTGGAAAATGCGGCCTTGCACCACCTGCCCCGGTTGGAAGCTGAGGTTTTGCCTGTCTAAAGCTTGGGCAAAATCTTCCGCGGAAAACGTATCGGCAGCCTGAGAGCGAGAAGAGCGAACGGTCATGGAAGGGCTCAATTCGAAAAGCAATGTGTTTCAGGATAACCCAAAACCTTCCAAGGATCCCAGCTCCAGCCTCTGGCCTAGATGTAGTACATGAGCCGAGCCTGTTGCTGTTGTGCCTGCCGGTCGCAGAGGTCTTGCAGGGTGGTCTTCTGGAGAATGGCTACCGCCGCAGCTTGGGCATCTTGCCAGGCCTTCAGGAGCACTTCCCGCTCTGGGGTGAGATCGCCCGAGGGCAAGTCGCGGGAGCGGCTGAGATCTTCCCCCTCGATGGCCTGAATAACGTCCCACAGCGAGATCTGCCAGGGTGCTCGGGCCAGGAAGTAGCCTCCCTTGGATCCCCGTTGGCTGCGCACCAACCCCTGTCTGCGCAAGGTGGCCAGCAGTTGCTCCAAGTAGCGGTCGGGTATGGACTGATGAGCCGCAATTTCTTTAATCTGCAGCACCTGGCCATCGCTGTAGTGCTGGGCCAATTCCAGAAGGGCCAGGAGAGCATATTCACTTTTACAAGACAGTTCCAAGATAGTTATCCTTCGTGGAGAGCTCAGGTCTATGATACTCCGGTTTTTTAGTGGGGTTTAGCGGGATCCCGCCCTGAGCTGGCAATGGGATCCAGCCTGTAAGGTGGAATAGGCCCCTTTGGGAATGGTTTATGGCGAGTGTCAGCACCCGGTCTGGTTCAGCACGGATCCCAGCGGAGCGATTACAAACCTTGCACCAACAGATTGGCAAGCTGATTGCCAATATCGAATCCGTGTTTCAGGGCAAATCGCAGGTGGTGCAGGCGGTGGTCACGGCCTTGGTTGCGGAAGGTCATGTTTTGCTTGAAGATGTGCCCGGTGTAGGCAAGACCACTTTGGCGCGGGCCATCGCCCACAGTTTGGGAGCCAAGTTTCAGCGGATTCAATTTACCAGCGACCTATTGCCGACAGATATCCTTGGCCTCACCCTTTTCAACAAAGAAAAAGGGGATTTTGAATTTCGTCCCGGCCCCATTTTTGCCCACGTGGTCTTGGCGGATGAAATCAACCGCACCTCGCCCCGCACCCAAAGTGCCCTGCTGGAGGCAATGGCGGAAAAGCAGGTTTCGCTGGACGATCGCACCTACCCGCTGCCCAGCCCATTTATGGTGTTGGCCACCCAAAATCCTTTGGAGTACCACGGCACCTATCCCCTCCCAGAAAGCCAGTTGGATCGGTTTTTGGTACGGCTGTCGATTGGCTACCCCAGCCCTGAGGTAGAGCGAGCTTTACTCTTGCAACGGCAACAGGCCGAGCCGGTGGATGCTCTGCAGCCGGTTCTCTCCCTGATGGAGTTGCGAGAGATTCAGTCGGCGGTGGATCAGGTGTATTTGGATGGATCCCTGGCGGACTATCTTCTGCAGGTGGTGCAGGCCACTCGCGTGTCCAAGCTGCTGCGGGCGGGGGTATCCACCCGTGGAGCCCTGGCCTTGGCGCGGGCAGCACGGGCTCAGGCGCTGGTGAAAGGGCGCAGCTTTTGTTTGCCAGAAGATCTGCAAGCACTGTTCGTGCCGGTACTGACCCATCGGGTTTCTCTGGCCGGGTCGGGAGAGATGGCCGGCAACCGACGGCAAGAGGCTGAGGCGGTGATTCGGGATATTGTCTCCACAATTGAGCCGCCTGTTTGAGGGATCCGTAGCAGCAATGGTTAACTACAGCAGTGAGTCGGGTCGGATCCGGGGATCCACCCACATCAGGAGCAAATCGGCCAACAAATTGCCCAGAATGAGCATCACGGCCCCCAGCAGAAGCCCCGCCATCACCACATTGATGTCGAAACTTTGAACAGCCTCCAAGAGCAGCTTGCCCAGCCCCGGCCAATTGAAGAAAAACTCGGCAATAAAAGAGCCGCTGAGCAGATTGGCAAACTCAAAGCCCAAGATCGTGATCAAGGGGTTGACGGCGTTGCGCAGCGCGTGCAACCAGATCACCCGCCACTCCGGGATCCCACGGGCCCGTGCTGCCTGGATGTATTCCTGCCGCAGCACATCCAAGAAGTTGCCCCGCGTAATCCGCTGCAGCCCGGCAAAGCTGGTGATGCTTAGGGCCAGCGTGGGCAGGAGCAGGTGGCGGCCCAGATCCAGCAACTTTTCCCCCAAACTAAGCTCGGCAAAATAAACACTGGTCATCCCCCCTACCGGCAGCCAGCTCACGTTTTGGGCCACAATTAGCAGCAAAATGGCCAGCACGAAGCTGGGCATGGCCTGGCCCAGGTAGCTGAGCAACTGCAACGCCCGATCCAGGGGGGTGTTCTGCCGCAGCGCCCCCAGGATCCCTAGGGGAATGGCGACCAGCCAAGTCAGCACCACAGAGGACACCGCCAACAGCAAGGTAGCGCCGGCGCGGGAGAGGATGAGCTGTGCTACCGGCACGCGATAGGTGTAGCTCACCCCGAAATCCCCTTGCAGCAGGTTGCCCAGCCAGGTCAAGTACTGCCAAACCAAGGGCTTATCCAACCCCAGCCGCGCTTCCTCTTGGGCAATAAACTCCTGGCTGACACTGGGATCCGCCCGCAAGGGATCCAAAAAATCTCCGGGGGCCAGCTGCAAGAGCAAAAAGCTGAGCACCGTGATCAACAGCAGCACCGGCACCGCTTGGGTCAGCCGCTGCAAAACCAAGGCCAGCGGCGGCCAAAGGCCAAAAGCGCGGGAACGGGAAGGCGGAGAAGAGGTTACAGCCACAGATGCAGATGGATATTCGGATATGCTCTTTGAGTTGGATTCTTGTCGAACTATGGTAAACTACCCAGCTCCGACCGCTAAGCGGTACGGAGCGGGCTTTCAGTAGCCCTGAGCCTGCTCTGCTC
>NZ_JANSIL010000042.1:0-11981 GCF_047462015.1 Synechococcus sp. R5-13
TGGCTTGCCAACTGCAGGGCTACCGAAAGCCCGCCCTGTACTGCGAAGCAGTCAGGGTCGGGTAGTTTACGATGTGTTGACCCCAGACCGGCTCCCTTGGTTGGTTTAGCCGTTTTTCATTGCGGAGGTCATGATGGTCGAGGTTTTGGAAAGAGAAAAATTGGCCGAGGCACCTGCTGATAGTTCTCCGGCAGCTTCTCGAAAAATTTGGACTGACGAAGAGTTTATGGCTTTACCGGAGGATGGCAATCGCTATGAGGTTGTGAACGGAGAACTGGTTACTGTGGGCTCGGCAGGCGCAAAGCATGGGTACTACGTAAGTTTGATTCACATCATTCTGGGCTCCTACGTTCGCAGTCAAAGGATTGGATTTACCTTCGATTCCGATACTTCCTTCAAAATGAAATCCGGCAATCGCCGTTCTCCGGATTGTTCTTTTTTTTCCAAAGAACGACTGCAATCTCTGGGCGGGATCCCAAGGGGTTATATTGAGGGATCCCCAGACTTGGCTGTAGAAGTTCTCTCCGATGCCAACACCGTTGGAGAGATCCACGACAAGGTTGTTGAGTATTTCGAGAATGGATCCCGGCTGGTCTGGATCATTCATCCTGAAGAGAAATACGTTTTGGTCTATCGCCGGCCTGAGCCTGAAGCATTGAAGAAACCCGGCGACATCCTGGAAGGTGGAGAGGTGATCCCTGGATTTGCACTGGATTTATCAGAGTTTTTTGCCGAGCCGGAGTTGTAGTTTTTCACCAACGCAATGCCCGGATAAGACGCCTTCAGCGCCTAGGGAAAAGCAACCCCTGTTAAGCTAGCCTAAGCAGTGGGATCCCATTTCATGGCATTGGTTTATCCGCAGGTTCTGGAGCGCAATCCCAAACGGCTGCGCATTGCCCTACAGCGGTTTACCTCTCAGCAACTGGCTTGGCGGGCGGCAGCAGGCTTGGTGCTGCTGATTGTGGGATCCCAACTGTGGGCTCGTTCGCCGCTGTTGGGTTTGGTGGCTGTGGGGATGGGCCTGTGGGCTGGGATCCCTTGGGGGTTGGGGCAGCTCCTGAATCTAGATTGCCAAAGCCAACGGGTGACCCTGACCCACCTGCGTGGCCCTTGGGGGATTTGGCGGCAGCAGGTGTTTTCCTATCCCTTGGCTCAGTTGCAAGGAGTGCGGCTGCATCGAGTGGGTCAGGAAGTTTTGGATAACCAAGCTCAAGAGAGTTTTCAGGTCCAAAGCCAAGTGCGGCTGCAGTTTCACAGCGATCCTTCTAAACCGGAGCTGAACGAGGAGGTCATCGCCTGCTTTAGCAGCCAAGTCGGCATCAAAGGGGACGAACCAGAAGCTTTCGTGCTCTCTCAGCGGCTGGTGCGCTGGATTCAGAACTATCTATCCGAACACTCAGGAAACCTAAGAAACAACTCTTCACCCTGAAAGCCCCCTTTTCGAGGATACTGCCCCACCGTTCCAGTAGACTCAAACTTTGCTCTCCTTTTCGGGGAGATGGGGAATTGTTGGCACAGTGCTTGATCCTGGGTTAGAAATGCTACCGAAAAGCAGTGCACTCCTTGACACTTTCTAAACTTAACTTAATCGACAACCTTCATGAGCGCCTCCTGGGATCTGGTCAACCTGCTTACCTTACTCAACTGGAACACTCTGCCCGGATGGCTTTGGCTGCTCCTTTGGGGATCCTCACTGGCCGTGGTGATGTACTGGCAAAAGCGCTGGCTGCAGCGGGATCAGGTGGGTTTTCCCGATGTCATCATGCTGGCGCGTGCAGATACGACGGTGGTGGAATGTAACGAAGCTTGCCAGAAAATCTTGGGGGATTGGCGGGGCAGGCGCTGGATCGACGTGCTGCTGGCAGAAGAGCAGGAGCAGGCGCAGCAAAAGATAGCCCACCTTACCCCTCAGCAGCCCACCTTTACCCGGATTAGCAGAGTGGCGGATGCAGCGGGGCAGGTGCGGTGGTTTGAGTGGATCAACCAAGGCATTTTTGACCGGCGGGGCCGCTTGCAGTTTATTCGCGGCGTGGGCCGAGACATTACCGAGAAGAAACAGTTGGAAGAAAACCTGCGGCTGCGGGAGGCCCAACTGCGCACCTTGTTGGACGCCCTGCCGTTGGCGGTGTGGGCCAGGGATCCTCAAGGAGTGCTGATTTTACAAAATGCCACCGACCGCGCCTGGTTTGGCGATCTGCTGGGCACTTCTTTGGAGGCAGTGGCTCAAGAACACGGGGACTGGCAAGAGTATGTCGCCCGCGCCCTTCGAGGGGAAGTTGTCAAGTACGAGAGGAAAGAGCTCGTTCAGGGAGAAGAGCGCTATACCTATTCCGTAGTCGTGCCCCTGAGAGAGCAATCGGAAGGGCGGGGGGTTCTCGGCGTTAGCCTAGACATCACCGAGCTAAAGCGCCTGCAACAAGAGCTAGCAGAGCAGCAGGAGCGCTTTCGCGCCTTTATTAACAACAGCCATGACGTCTTGTGCCGGATCGATGCCCAAGGTTTGCTATACATCCTAAATCCCCCAGTTGTTGAGAAAATTTTGGGTCGTGTCCCCAATTCGGGAGAAGCCCTGCCTTTGGATTGGGTTCACCCTGAGGATCGGCAGGTCGTTGCTGATGCTCTTGAGCAACTCAAGGCTCGGCCTGGCGAGACGCTCAGCTTTGTCTATCGGGCCCAGCATGCCGATGGCTATTGGGTGTGGCTGGAGAGCCGCTGCACCAACCTTTTGCAGGATCCTTTAGTGCAGGGGATTGTGTGCAGCAGCCGCGACATTACCCAACAAAAGCAGGTGGAACTGGCTTTGCGAGAGAGCGAAGCCCGCTTCCGAGAAATTGCAGAGGCTGTACCGGTGGTTTTCTTTGTGTATTCTGCAGACTTGAGCCAGTCTCTCTACAAAAGCCCCCAAAGCGAGAAGATCTGGGGTTACACAGCAGAAGAGTTTCGCCGCAAGCCAGATCTCTGGAAAGACAGGATCCATCCCGAAGATCTGCCAAGGGTACTGCAGGCGGCCGCCCGAGCCACTCAAGAAGCCCAGCAGATCACCTACCGCCTTTTCCATCGGGATGGCAGGCTGCGCTGGCTGCGTACTTCTTGCCGACCCATCTTGAACGAACAGCAAGAGGTTATCCGTATTGTTGGCATTACCGAAGATATTACGGAGCAGAAAGAAGCAGAGCTGGCTCTACAAGAAAGCGAAGCTCGGCTTAGGGCTATTCTGGACGGGATCCCTTTTTCTATCTTTCTCAAAGATCTGGAAGGGCGCTATCTTCATGTAAACAAGACTTATCTACAACAGAGAGGCTGCAAGGCAGAAGAGCTCATTGGAAAGTTGGATAGTGAGCTGTTCGCATCAGAAGAGGCTCTAGAATTTCGAGATCAGGATCAAAAAGTCCTGCAATCTCCGCATCCTGTCAGCTACGAGCGAACCTTTTTCCGCGATGGCAAGAGATTGACCCAGTGGGTCACCAAGTTTGCCCTGCGGGATCAGCAGGGGTCTCCTTACGCCGTTTGCGGCATCGCTGTGGACATAACGCCCCTCAAACAAGCCCAAGATCTGTTGCTGAAAGAAGCAGAGCGGGAGCGGCTGCTTGGAGCTTTGCTGCGACGCATCCGTCAGGATTTGGATTTGCAATCTATCTTGCAAACCACTGTTGCAGAAGTGCGAGAGGTTTTCCAGGTGGATCGGGTGATGATCTATCAGTTGCAGGAAGGTGTAGGGGGGTTTGTAGCTGCTGAGTCGGTGGCGGATCCCTGGCCCAGCCACTTGGGCCGCCGGGTGTGGGATGCTTGCCTTCGCCAGGATCCTTGCTACCGCAAGTACCAAGAGGGCTTTGTGCAAGCCATAGCCAACGTGGCGACGGCCAATTTGGATCCTTGCTATCGGGAGCTCTTGGAATCTTTCCAGGCCCAAGCCAACTTGGTGATCCCAATTCGGCGGGGAGAGGATCTCTGGGACCTTCTGGTGGCACAGCACTGCCAATCCAGCCGCCCTTGGCAAGAGTGGGAAATCCGGCTTTTACAAGAGCTGAGCGATCAATTAGCCATCGCGTTGCAACAGGCCCAGTTATATGAACAACTGCAAGCCCTCAATCAAACCTTGGAAGAAAAGGTTCGGCAACGCACCTCTGAGTTGCAGCGATCCCTGCAATTTGAGGCCCTGCTGAAACGCATCACTGACCGGGTGCGCGACTCTCTGGATGAAGCTGAAATTCTCAACACCGCTCTGCGCGAGCTGGGAGAAAACCTAAATGCAGATGGCTGCGATATTGGCCTTTACAACGCCGATCTCACCCTTTCCACCATCAGCTACGAGTACTGCCCCCGCTCCAATTCCTCCCTGAACATTTCCATATCCATAAAGGGTGGGCCTTACGACGATGTTCATCAACAATTGCTCGCAGGACAGCCCTGCCTTTTTTGCTTCTACTGTCCAGAAAAGACAGTGGAAAAGCGCCAGGTGGTCATGGCTTGCCCCCTGCCGGATAAAGGCCAAGTGCTAGGGGATCTGTGGATCTTTCGCTCAGCTGAGCGTTCTTTCGACCAGCAGGAGATGCAGCTTATCCAGCAGGTGGCCAATCAATGTGCTATCGGCCTAAGGCAGGCGCGCCTATTCCGAGCTGCCCAAGAGCAGGTGCAAGCCCTGGAGCGCCTTAACCGCCTCAAAGATGACTTTATCAGCACCGTCAGCCACGAGTTGCGCACTCCTCTAGCCAGCATGAAAATGGCGTTGCACATGCTGCAAGTTGCCCCTGCGAGGGAGAAGCAGGCCCAGTACCTATCCATCGCCCAGCGGGAATGCCAACGGGAGATCGAGCTGATCAATGACCTGTTGGATTTGCAGCGGCTAGAGGCAGGAGCCTATGCTTTGAATCTGCAAACGCTGACCTGGGAAGCCTTGTTGGGGGATTTGCTGTTGGCTATTGGCGAACGCGCCCGTACTAAGGGGCAAACCTTTCAAGCCAACGTGCCTCTGGAGAGCAGCATCACCACAGATCCTCTCCTTTTGGGGCGTATCCTGCGGGAGCTCCTGCACAACGCTGTGAAATACACCCCCGGCCAGGGATCCATCCGCCTAGAAGTCAGGGTTGAGGCCAACCGAACTCGCATCCAAGTCAGGAATAGCCAAGAGATCCCGGCTGAGGAACTCACCCGCATTTTCGAGCGTTTTTACCGGATCCCCAGCCATGATCCTTGGAAAGAAGGGGGCACGGGTTTAGGCTTGGCCTTGGCAAAACAGATGGTGGATCAACTGAGGGGATCCATTGAGGTCAACAGCTCTGCCGGTTGGACGACTTTTACGCTCCACCTGCCCCCTCTGCCCCAGTTTTAAAGGTTGAGCGGATCCCTGGGGACTCCTGCTTTGCGCTTGCGCTTTTCCAGGTTGGTTTCAAAGTAGCGATGGTTACGCAGATCTGGCAAGATTCCTGCCTCAGAAACTTAGCCCTTAAAGCGGCGCAGCGCCGATTTGATCCCTACCTTAGGGGTTCTCTCCCCCGGTACCTCTGCACAGCCCGTCTTATTGTAAGTTCTGTAGCAACAGATACGGAAATAGTTCCCAACACAGATGCTCATCTCGGCCAGAAGAGATAGAGGCTGAGTATTCTGAGGGTTGCTGTCGTATCCGGGATCTGGATTGGCCGCCAACCCAACCTTCTCAATCTGGTCACGCTGCCGAAGACGCGAGGCAGAGAGGATTTGTTGCAAGTAAGTTTCAATTCACAACTTTTTCTTAATAAGTGATTTCGGTTCTTGAGGATCTGGCTTACTTTGTTACCTGTAGAGTGTTCCTTGCCAAAAACCTATGAGCATTGTTGCCCAAGTCATCGCGCAGTCGGACGCGGCTGATCGCTTCCTCAGCAGTGCCGAGATCGCCAAGCTAGAGGATTTCTTCAGCAAGGGTCAAGTTCGCATCCGAGCCGCCCAAAAGTTAGCAGAGAACGAGCAAAAAATTGTCCAGGAAGGCAGCAAACGGTTTTGGGCCAAATGCCCCAACACCCCCAGCAATAAGGGCAACCCTCAAAAAACTGCCCTCTGTCAACGAGATCAAGGCTGGTATATCCGCTTGGTTAGCTATTGCATCTTGGCAGGCAACGATAAGCCGCTGGAAGATATCGGCTTGAACGGCATGCGAGAAATGTACATCTCTTTGGGCGTGCCGCTACCCAACCTGCGGGTGGCGATGAGCTGCCTAAAAGAGGTAGCTGCCGGCATTCTTTCTTCAGAGGAGATGGCTCTAGCTGCCCCCTACTTTGATCGACTGATTCGCGCTTTTTGAATCGATGAATGGATAGACAAATCGCTGCCCTCTCGCTCAGTTTTAGAGTTGAGGCGCGCTACTCCTGCCTCTGTGAGCTTGAGGTTTCGGCTGGCTTTGCGAGCTTGACCTGCAAGCTGTGAAGTTGTCTTAAGTTGCAATCCATAAGAGTTCTCACAGGCAATGCCTGAGCAAGCGGTGCAAGGACTCCGTCCCGCTAACGCGAACAGCATTTGCCCAATTGCCTCAAGAAATCAGTCCCTACTAGTGCTTAGAGGAGAAAAATCCATGAAAGATACCATCACTTCCCTGATTAACCCCGCCGATGAGAAAGGCTCTTACTTAGATGCCGCAGCTCTGGAACAATTAAATCGCTATTTCCAGAGTGGCAACATGCGCGTCAAGGCGGCCAAAACCATCAGCTCCAGCGCCAGCAGCATTATCAGCAAAACGGTTGCCAAGAGCTTGCTCTACGGGGATATTACCCTACCGGGGGGCAATATGTACCCTACTCGGCGCTACGCGGCTTGCTTGCGGGACCTGACCTATTTTCTACGCTATGCCACCTACGCCATGTTGGCTGCCGATCCCTCAATTTTGGATGAGCGCGTGTTGCAGGGTTTAAAAGAAACTTACATCACCCTCGGCGTTCCCATCGATCGCGTCATTCAGGCCCTCAATGCCATGAAAGAGGTCCTGACCGAAAGTCTCGACACAGAGGCAAGTCAAGAAATGGCCGTTTATCTTGACCATATCATTGCCGGTCTGAGCTAAACGTGCCTGTATTTTTGAGGGCTCACTGAGGAGCTATCTATGAATGCCAAAAAGATGCACCCATCGGGCTACCCCTGGTGGTCAGGTAACGCTCGATTGATGAACCTCTCTAATACTTTTATCGTGGCGCATGTGGCCCATGCGGCCTTGATCATGGCTTGGGCGGGGGGCTTTACCTTGTTTGAGCTGGCCAAGTTCTCGCCAGAGCGGCCCATGTACGAGCAAGGGCTGATTTTGCTGCCCCACTTGGCCACATTGGGGTGGGGGGTTGGCCCCGGTGGCCAGATCGTCAATACCTTTCCCTATGTGGCCATTGCCTCAATTCACCTGGTGGCTGCCGGCGTGTTGGCTGGAGGAGCCTACTTCCACCAAACCCAACTTCCCCCCAGCTTAGATATGGAATTCGGCAGGGCTGCCAAGTTTCACTTCACTTGGGATGATGCCAAAACGTTGGGAGTGATTTTGGGGCACCACCTACTGATTTTGGGCCTGGGATCCCTATTGTTGGTGGCCAAGGCGATGGTGTTCGGGGGGCTGTATGACGCCAACACCGGTCAGGTACGCCTGGTTACGGCTCCAACTTTGGACTTTGCCACCCTTTGGAACTACCGCACCCACCTGTTTGATGTCAATAATTTGGAAGACTTGGTGGGGGGCCATATCTATGTGGGAGCTCTTCTCTTGTTGGGAGGGGTGTGGCATATCCTGGTTCCGCCGTTTGAGTGGGTTAAAGCTCGCTTTCTCTTCTCAGCAGATGGGATCCTCTCCTACTCTCTATTCGGCATCGCCCTAGCCGGTTTTGCGGCTTCTTACTACTGTGGGTTTAACTCGCTGGCCTACCCGGTGGAGTTTTACGGCCCCACCCTGGAGCTGAAATCCGCCTTTACTCCTTACTACTTCGATCCAAATCAAACGGGAGCGTGGAACTACTCCTCAAGGGTTTGGCTGGCGAATGCTCACTTCTACTTAGCCTTCTTTTTTCTACAAGGATCCCTGTGGCATTTTCAGCGAGCGATGGGATTTGATGTCGGCAAGATGCTGCAGCTTTGGCAGCAGAGTCGGCAGGAAATGACCTCTCAGTCGGTGTATCAGGTTCAATTTCAGTGCCGACCTCAGCCTGACTTTGCAACTTTTTACGAGCCGCCCTTTGCAGGTCCAGAGCCTCTATCTGTATCTCCCGAGGATATCTACTGGTATCAGCCGCCAAAGGCTCCCAGCTCCAGATCTCTATCGTTGATAAACGGCGTTCGGCAAACTCTCTATGAAGTGAACTACACCCTTAGGAGGTGGATCTTCTACGAGCCCGCAAGAGAGAAGATAGCTTTCAATCGTTCTGACTTAAAGGCAGATTATGGTTCGCGCAAGTCAAGGGCTGATTTCTCGAAGTTTGCTCGATCTCTGCCCAAAGTCTTCTACGAGCCGAGCAGAGTTCAGGCTTAACCTACCTGGGATTTGAGGGGGTTTGGCCCTCAGGAGAGGTGATTACCCTGCCTGGGGGCTTTTTGCTTTGCTAGGGCTCCGCAGTGTGGGCTAAGGAAGGGAGTACCGATCTAGACTTGGCCTTGGTGAAGCAAATGGTGGATCAACTGAGGGGATCCATCGAGGTCAGCAGCGCCGCCGGCTGGACAACTTTCACGCTACATCTACTCCAATTGCTGCAATTCTAACCCCTACTCCACCACTCGCCCTCGCTTGGGGATTTGGGATACAGTACTGGTAGGGATCCTGAGGAGCTTTGCCTAAACCTATGACAACTCGCCTGGCTCCGCCTCTTACCCTTGAAGACTTCCTCAAGTTGCCTTACATAGAAGATTCTCCGGCGTGGGAGTATGTGGATGGAGTTGCCATTCAAAAACCGATACCCAAAGCCCGCCACTCCATTTTGCAAAAACACCTTGTGGCCGAGGTTGATGGCAGCACCACCGACTATACTGCCCTACCCGAACTGCGTTGCACTTTTTCCGGTCGTTCCATTGTTCCCGATATTGCCGTAATTGCGTGGGATCGAATTCGCCTCAGTGAAACAGGCGAGCCAGAAGATGACTTCACCGCAGCACCCGACTGGATTATCGAAATTCTTTCGCCGGGTCAAAGGGTAAGCCGTGTAATCGATAATATCCTGCATTGCCTAAAGCACGGCAGCAAATTAGGGTGGATGGTGGATTTAGACGATTACTCTGTTTTGATATTTGCCCCTCAGCAAGAGCCGGAAATTTGCCGAGGAGATCGTCAGCTTAAGGTGATCGATGGGATCCAGTTAGCATTGACTCCACAACAAATCTTTGTTCTCCAATACACTACCCCCGCCGCATGGCCGTAACCCCCGTGGGATCCAGCACCTTGCCCCGTTCCACCTCGGCATAGACCAGGTAGCGATCCCCGCAGTCCATCCAGGTTTTGACACGGCACTCCAGGTAAGCTAAGGCATCCAACAAAATGGGGCAGCCATTTTCGGCAGCGGCCGTAGCCAAGCCGGCAAAGCGATCTTCTCCGGGCCGTTGAGGTCGCTGAAAGTGCCGCTGCAAGTTGCTGCCCTTGCCTTCCCGCAAGATGTTAAGCACAAAGGGGGCCTGGGGATAGGTCAGCAATTCGGCTTCTTGTTCCTTGTTCACCGACAGGGTTAGCCCCGGCGGATTGAAGCTGGCCTGGGCCACCGACCAGGTGAGGAAGCCACGGCGGGTCTCTCCTTGCAGGGCGGTGACTACACACAGGGATCCCACCACCCGGCTCAGGGCTTGCCCAACCCGATCCGCCTGAGTTTCGCTGCTGGTTTGGCGAGGGGCGCGGGCTCGTTTGGCTTTGCGCAGGGCCTGAGCAAACTGGGATCCCGCCTCTTGACAGGCTTCCAGGATTTCAGGGGTGGGCTTAAACTTGGCGCGGATCGTCTCAAACCCCAAGGAAAAGCCGGCATTGAGCAACTTGTTCTCGATGAGATCCACCGCTTCTCCGCTCCAGCCGTAGGAGCCGAAAACCCCGGCCAATCGGGTGGTGGGAACTGAAGAAAGGATGATGCCGAGGGCGGTTTGGATCTGCACAGGAGGATGGCCGGCCAAAGTCGGGGATCCGATAACAAACCCTTGGCAGCGCTCCAGAGCTTGGGCGATCTCCTCCGGAGTGGACCATTCGCAGTTGATCCGCTCCACCTTAACGCCGGCCCGCTCCAGCCCTTGGGCTATGGCCATGGCCATCAAACCTGTATTCCCGTAAGCGGAAGTGTATAGGAGAGCTACCCCCTGCTCGCCGGGATCCTCTTCGCACCAAGTGTGGTAGTCCAGCCGCAAGCGCCGCAGGCTGTGGCGCACCAAGGGGCCGTGGGCAGGGGCATAGATTTGGGCGGGAAATTCTTCCAACTTGGCCAGGGCTGCCTTCACCTGGGACAATTGGTTGCGGTGCAAACAGTCGAAGTAGTAGCGGCGGTCTTCGCTGAGCTGCCGCCAATGTTCGTCAAACACTTGCTCATCGCACACATGGGCACCGAACAACTTATCGGTGTAGAGGATCCCGGTGGCCGGATCGTAGGTACAGAGGGCATCTGGGTGGCGGGGTGTGGGCACGGTGCGAAAGTGCAACTCATGCCCTTCCCCCAAATCCAGGCGATCCCCATCCCGGATGACCCGCAAACGGAAGGACTGGTCGCCATTGTAGAAAATGCCCAGATCGGCGGCTTCTTCTTCGTCGCGACTGCGGGGCAAGGGATCCATCTCTTCAAAGGCGGCCCGTAGCGTAATGGATCCCGGCTTGGAGCAGAGCACCATCGCGTAGGGAGCCAGAGGCAATAGGGCTTTGAGAGTGGCAATGCGGTTAAAGTTGACGTGGCTGAGCAAAATAAAGTCCAACCGCTGCAGGTACTGGTGTTGGGCCAGCTCTTCTAAAAAGATGCCGGTGAACGATTCCCCCGGAGGATCGATGAGAAGGGTTTGGCGGGCCTGGATGAGGTAGCTATTGGCAGTGGTGCCCCGTTGCCGAGCGTATTCCAGCTCAAACTTCAGGCGATCCCAGGTGCGGGAGCGGAGAACCAACGTGGACGGGCCGATAAGGGCAACTTGGACATCGCGGGCGGGGATCTTGCTCTCCATAGCAGCCTCCGATGCGGTATCTGTCCTCACCTTGCCACGAAACTGGAGGAATGGGGATCCCTTTTCAGAGTTTGGGAGCCCACGGCCCGGCTTACCCAAAAGTTGGGTCTGAGGCCCCGTCCTCACAACTGCGCAAGAAGCAAGCGATTGAGGTGGGGAGTGTGTCAAGTTTTTTCAAAGTCGGCCGGGCAAAAAGGAAGAGGCTAAGATCGGCTTGTGGCGTGTTCAGGCTGCCTATGTCTGCCCGATCCAAGTCCAAAGTGGAGGCCCCTACCAAGGGGATGGATCCCCGCCAGTTTACCGAAGCTGAGGTGGCGGCAATTGCAGAGCGGTTGGAGCGCAATGAGTATCCGACCGTCTTTGGCTGCTTGGAAGACTGGCATGCCCTTCGAGCCGTTGCCTTTTATGCTCCCCACTTGGTGGCTCCCTATGCACACCTGTTGGAGTGGGAAGTGGATGAAGATTAGGGCTGTCCTTGCAGTTCTTAAAGGGATCCCAGTGCTCAGGGCAACGAGGGGGGAGGATTTCCGTCAGAGCCTTGCCGGCGAATCAGATAGCGCACTTCTTCAAGGAGAACGTTGAACCTCTGATCCGTTTCCGCCTGCCGTTGGTTGATGGCCTGAATGGCGCGTTCGTGCTCTCGTTGTAGGGCGGTGAGGGTAACCAGAGCTTGAGTCACTTCCTCTGCCCACTCGGCAAGGTGAGCTAAGTCAGAGCGGGTCTCGCTGACAACTTGCTGTAGCTCTCGCAGGCTTTGAGCTTGGGCAGCAGCTTGTTCGGCAAATTCGGCGCGGCTTTCTTGGATGGACTGACGCAGCTCCTCGATTTCCCGCAGACGGGCGGCGTTCTCCTCGGCAGACTGGGCGCGGCTTTCTTGG
>NZ_JANSIL010000043.1:0-2771 GCF_047462015.1 Synechococcus sp. R5-13
GTAACCTCGCATTCCTCCCGGCACTGACCCTACGGGTACAGTGCGGGGCTCCTGCGATTTCTAGCTGAAGCGTCTAGCCGGCCAGCTCGTTCATGCGTTGCGCCAAGGTGAAGTCCAATTCCGTAATGCCCCCGGCATCGTGGGTGGTAAGATGCACCCGCACGCGGTTGTAGACATTCGTCCATTCGGGATGGTGCCCCATGCTCTCGGCCACCAAGGCCACACTGCTCATCCAGCCAAAGGCTTCGACAAAGGAGCGAAACTGAAATTGACGATGCAGCTTTCCCTCCCGCAAAGACCAGCCGGGCAGTTTCTCCAGCTTGGCCTGGATCTCGGCTTCACTTAGCTTGACGGGTCTGGACATGGGCTTTCCCTCCAGTCTTTGCCACCGCTTTCATCAAAAGAGCAACTGAGAGCGGATCCCGGCTTATTCACAAAACTTCATGACCTTTGTATTCATGCTCTTCTACATGCGCGTCTATGGGCGCGGGGCTGAGCGGCTTGTACAACCAGTAGCCTTGTACAGCAAAGTGGGCCTGCTGATAGAAATGGAGGGCAGCCTGGTTATGGCGATAAACCTGCAGGGTGATGGCCGCCAGCTGCTGCTGGGATCCCCAGCGTTCCACCTGTTGCATCAAAGCTCTGCCCAGGCCCTGCCGGCGATGGGCGGGATCCACCCAGAGCAGAAAAATGTAGGCTACCCGCCGATGGGTGGCTTGATCGGTGGAGATGCCGGCCCAAACACAGCCCACCGGCTCTGCAGTTTCTTCTTTCAAGATCCACCAGCAGGGGGTGCGGGGTGGGTCGAAGAGGCGATCCAGCGTCTCTTCCAGGTGATCCCAGTTGCTTTGCTCTGGAAAAGATTCCTGCAACGTGGCCTGCAATCCTCGTCGCACCCAGGGCCGATCCCAGGCTGAACCGATGCGCCAACGATAACCCACAGGCAGAGGGATCCCTTGTTCAGCCATCCTCAGGCATTTGCAGAAAGGGCCACAGGCGTCGCTTCTTCTAGAGGGGCAGGCTGGGCCATATCCTCCGGCAGAAACGAGCGAATGCTCACCACCACCAGGGTAAACAGAAACACCAGCAGGATGAGGGCAGGAAAGATATATTGCCGCAAGATGTTCATATTTCTACATAACCTTGGTCTCTACAGCATAGCGTGCAGGGAGGGATCCCTGGGCACCCTTTCGGATCATCCTCATCTCAATCCCTATCAACTGACCCTGGGGGATCCCATGCGTCAATAAGGTGAGAAAGTGTAGCCTACGATTCCAAAGTGAGGTTGGCTGTGCATTAAGGTCGAGCGTAGTTGTGGGTCATCCGCCCCACCTGATCCCACTGCTGCGCGACGCGAGCGGAGAATCCATGAGCACCCCCAATCGCCCCTTGAAGACCCTTGGGATCCCTCCCAATGCCTGGGCTGTGAATGCCGAAATGGCCGACCTCACCCGTCCGCCCTTGGATCCCCGGCCCATCCTGCTACCCACCTCCAGCAAAACCCTGCGCTTGGATCTGGCCAAGGCGGCGTTGTTGGTGATCGACATGCAAAACGACTTTTGTCATCCCGACGGTTGGCTGGCCAGCATTGGCGTCGATGTTACACCTGCACGGGCTCCCATCGGCCCTCTAAAAGCCCTGCTGCCCCGCCTGCGACAAGCTCAAGTGCCGATTGTGTGGGTGAACTGGGGCAATCGCCCTGACTTGCTCAACATCAGCGCCGGCTTGCGACATGTGTACAACCCCACCGGAGAGGGAGTAGGGCTGGGGGATCCCTTGCCTAAGAACGGGTCTTTGGTCCTCACGCGGGGCAGTTGGGGCGCTGCTGTGGTGGAGGAACTGGAGGTCAAGCCCGAGGATATCTGGGTGGATAAGTTCCGCATGAGCGGCTTTTGGGATACCCCTCTCGATAGCATTCTCAGAAACCTGGGGCGCACCACCCTCTTTTTTGCCGGCGTGAACATCGACCAGTGCGTCATGACCACGCTGCAAGATGCCAATTTCCTCGGCTACGACTGCATTTTGCTGGAAGACTGCGCCGCCACCACCTCTCCTGAATACTGTTTGCTAGCTACCCTCTACAACGTCAAGCAGTGCTTTGGCTTTGTCGCCTCCTCCTCAGATTTGCTCGCGGCTCTCCCCTGTTAGCACTTGCCCACTATTCACCCCTCATCTCTTGAGCGGAGGATCCGGATGCAAACGCTTTCCCGCTGCGTGATTCCAATTGTTAAAACCCCTGCCGATTATCAGGCTTTTCGCATCAGCCCCCACGATACCAATCGCCTGGCCATCGTGTTCGATCCTTCTCATGCTCAGATTTCTCTAACCTTTTGTGTGGAGATCTTCGATGAGGGAGGCAAAACCCCTCCAAATCGCCATCAAATGGCTGTGGAAATGTTTTTTGTTCTCAAGGGGGAAGGCCTGGCCATTTGCGATGGAAAAGCGGCCCCCATCAAAACTGGAGATAGCATTCTGGTACCGCCGACCGGTGTACATGAAATCCACAATACCGGCCCAGGCCGCCTCTACGCCCTCTGCTTCATGGTGCCCAACGAAGATTTTGCCGAGCTCATCCGCTCCGGCACTCCTGCGGACTTGGATGAGGAGGATTTGCAGGTGCTGTCGGGGGGCTGGAGAAGGGCATTTGCTGAGGCTTAGGCCTCAATGGCTCTGGGAGCTGTAGAGGTTGGAAGTCAGGGGTACTGATACATTCACGCTGAACTCTCCTGAACATGGTTCAGGAAAGAAGCGATCGCATCCTGCCTATCTCT
>NZ_JANSIL010000044.1:0-20898 GCF_047462015.1 Synechococcus sp. R5-13
GAGCAGAGCAGGCCCAGGGCTACTGAAAGCCCGCTCCGTACCGCTTAGCGGTCGGAGTCGGGTAGTTTACTCGGAACGAGAGTTGAGACCGACAGGCTTTTGAGCAGTGGAGCTCTCGCTTGGCTCGGGCAGATAGAGACGTTCTTCCGAGGCGTCGTACTCAAACAGCTCTGCATAGCGTCCCCAGTCAATGGCGGTGGCAAACTGCCGTTCGGCTTCAGCGTGGGGGAAGTGTTCGTCCCAAAGATCCAAGAAGAAGTCCGCTCGCATGGAGCGGCTGCCTTTTTCTTCCAGAGTCTGCAAGATGCTGCGGAACACGGGAACCCGTGCCAATAGCTGTTGTCGGAAGAGATCCTTGCTGCGCAGGATGGTGGTGTTGGCAAAGTCCTGGCCAATTTCGGTCAGTTGCACCACCCCGCTGGCCACCTCGGCAAAGCCCAACAGCACCGCCGCATCCAAAATCGGCAGCAGATCGTCCACGGCCAGTTGCAGCCGCTCGGCCAAATCGGCAATCTCCGCCCGCCCTTGCGGCCACTCCACGATCAACTCCAGCAGACCGCTGATCCCGCCCACCCGCGCATGGGGCAGAGGCAAGGCATAGGGGGAAGTGGCCTTATCACCAGCCAGCGCAGGCAGAGCCACCTCTCCGGTAACAGCAATTTCGGGGTTGGTCATGATCTCGTAGATGTAGTCCACCAAGGACTTAAAGCGGGGATCCGTGCGCTCGTGGGGCCGCGGCAGATCTATTCTCACCTCCCCCCGGATCCGCCCCGGGTTGGATCCCAGAATCACCACCCGATCCGCTAAAAACACCGCCTCTTCGATGTTGTGGGTAACGATGAGGATGCTTTGGGAAGGGAAGGCTTGCGCATTCCACAGCTCATCAATTTCCCCCCGCAGGTTTTCGGCAGTCAGCACGTCCAAAGCGCTAAAAGGCTCATCCATAAACAGCACCTTGGGCTCTAGGACAAAGGCGCGGGCAAAGCCCACCCGCTGCTTCATCCCCCCCGAAAGCTCCTTGGGGTAAGCGCTCTCAAACCCATCCAAGCCCACCAAGTCAATGGCCTTCAGGGCCTTTTGCCGGCGGATCTCGCGGGGGATCCCTTGGGCTTGCAGCCCCAGCTCCACATTTTCTTGCACGGTCAGCCAGGGTAGGAGAGCAAAGCTCTGAAACACCATCGCCACATCGGGGTTAGGCCCGCGTAGAGGCTGGCCGTTGCTCAGCACCCGCCCTTGGCTGGGGGGGATCAGGCCCGCCATGATGCGCAAAAGGGTGCTTTTGCCACTGCCGCTGCGGCCCAGCAGAGCCAAGACTTCCCCAGCCCGCACCTGCAGGTCAATCTGGCTTAAAACGGTAAACTCCCCCTTGCCCTCTGGCAAAGGAAAGCGCTTGTAGACTTTCTCGACCTCGATCAAAACGGGGGAAGCTGCAGAGCTCATATTGCCTCAGAAATTGAAAAGACTAAAGGTGATACTTTTCTTCCGCCAACTGATACAGCCGTCGCCAGAACAGACGGTTAATGCCCACCACAAACAAGCTCATCATGCCAATGCCCAAGGTAATGCGGGGCCAGTCCCCCACCGAGGTTGCCTCGGCAATGTAGGTGCCCAATCCTGTAGCCTTGAGGGTGGTGGATCCCCAGGCCACAATCTCCGAGACAATGCTGGCGTTCCAAGCGCCGCCGCTGGCCGTGACTCCCCCGGTGACCCAGGCGGAAAAGATCCCTGGAATGATCAGCTTTCGCCAGCGCTGCCATCCCCGCAGGCCCACATCCACGGCCATTTCTCGCAAGTCCGTGGGGATGCTCTGGGCGCCGGCAATGGAGTTGAAAAGGATGTACCACTGTGCCCCCAACGACATGAGCAAAATGCTGCCCCACTCAATGCTGATCTGGGCGCGGATAAAAAACAACGTGGCAAAGGGAAAAAGGAAATTGGCCGGGAAAGCTGCCAGGAATTGCACCACCGGCTGCAGCAGTTTCGCCAGTTTTGGATTAAAGCCAATGGCCACCCCAATGGGAGTCCAGATCACCGTGGCGAACACCAGCAACACGCTAACCCGCAGCAGGGTGAGGATCCCTAGCCCGAAGGTCAGCATCACCTCTCCAAAGCCCACAGTGGTAGCCACAAAATAAACAATCCAAATCCCAATGCCGCCAATAGCTGCCCGGGAAAGCTGGGTTAGCAGCCGCTCGCGGCGTCGCTCGGCCTCAGGACTGAGGGGATCCACCCAGTGCGGGCGAGTCAGATAGGACAACAGCCGATCCACCAACTCTGCCAAGGGGGACAGCCAACTGCCGATCAGCCGCGGGATCCGCGCCGTGGTCAGCAGATCGTACAGCCAGGATTCGGGGGCAGCAGCCCCGCTGCTCTGTTCCAGGCGAAACTTATCCGACCAAGCCACCAAAGGCCGCCAGAAGAGCTGATCCACCAGCAGGATCACCCCGGCCATGGTCAGGAGCGCCCAGCCCAGCTTGGGCAGATCCTCCGCCTGGACGGCCGCTTCCACATAGGATCCCAGGCCCGGCAGCGTGTATTCCTGGTTGAGCACGCTGATGGCTTCGCTGGCTGCCACAAAGAACCACCCTCCGCCAAAGCTCATCATGGCGTTCCAGATGAGGCCCACCATTGCCGCCGGCACTTCCAACTGGGTAAAGCGCTGCCACCCCGACAGGCGATACAAGGTAGCCGCTTCCACCAACTCTTGAGGCAGCGTGCGCAGGGATTGGTAGAAGGAAAAGGTCATGTTCCAGACTTGGCTGGTGAAGATGGCAAAGATAGAAGCCGCCTCCAGCCCCAGCAAGCTGCCGGGAAAAAGGGCAATAAAGCCGGTGACGGTAATGGAGAGAAACCCCAACACCGGCACCGATTGCAAGACATCCAACAGGGGGATCAAAATTCGCTCGGCCCAGCGACTTTTGGCAGCAATGTAGCCATAGATCAAGGTAAAAAGGGTGGAAAAGGCCAAGGCAATGAACATGCGCAAGGTGGAGCGGGCCGCATAGTAGGGCAGGTTGCGCGGATCCAAGTCGATCCGGGGCACCACCGCCGGGGGCTGAAACCGCTCAAAAGCCCCTACCCCCACCTGCGCCACCAAGGCCAGGAGAACCAACGTGCCCAGAATGATGGCCCCATCGGCAGCCCCCGCTGGCAGCCGACGCAGCGCCTCCGGAGAAGGAAAAGTCCTCATCTTCCCTGACCAAGCCCGGCATCCGCGCCCAGTGTACACCGTTTGCGGTTAGCCAGGATCCAGCCGGCTACTCTTCCGGCAAGTCGGGGGGAGACTCCTTCCACTGGGGATCGTCCAAGATGGCTTTTTTGGTCTGCTTGAGTTGTTTCCACAGCTCTTTGATTTGCCGGTAGGCTTCTTCCGGGGTAATTTTGCCCCCGGTTTCCAAGCTACAAATCAAGGACACTTTATTGCTAAATTCCTGCAGGTTGGCATCAAAAACTAGGTTCTGCGGCTTCACTTCGCCCCAGTAGGGATAGCGAGGCGAAATGAATTCATCTTTGTTGGGAGGAGTTGGTTCTGCCACGGCCTAACCAGGGTAAAAGAATGGTTCACAACAAGAAGGTCAACATGAAAAGCTCCATTAAAGCAGGATCTACTAGCCCAGTTTATGGGCGTTTTCTCTTAACCGGCTTGGGTACTTTTGTGGGATCTCGCAGAGGATAAAACGGCTCTTGAATAGACGCTTCCCCACGTGTCGAGGGGGTGGAACTCTTCCTAGCTTTGGGTTGGGGGGGGGAACGCTTCAGGCGTGGGCGCGGCGGCGTTTTGAGTACTGGGCCGATGGGAGTGCCCGCCTCCACATAGAGCAGGGATCCACGGCGGCGCACCTGCAGATCCCAGAAATTGCCTACCCCTTTGCCCGGCAGGGATCCGATCAGGCGCAATTTGAAGGCTTGGGGCTTGGGGGCTGCGGCTCCATCCTTCTGGACTCGCTGAGAGGGAGAGTTGGCGGAAGCTTTTTTGCCCGATTGACGGATCTTGACGATGATGAACCCTTTCTCCTGGGATTGAAAAACGACCTCGCCCCGGATGGAAAACCAATCCGGCACCACTGTTGGACGGGATCCCTCGGGGAGAGTTCGCCCCATTTCTTCTGGGGCCCACACCCCCAGCAACTGCACGTGCAGATCTTCGGTTTTGTCGCGGGTGCGAGGATAAACCACCCACAGATAGTTGCGTTCCGGCCGTAGATGCTTGCGTACCAGGCTCATCACCCGGCCCAGCAATACGGCATTCAGATCCAAGCCATCCGAGGTGCGCAAAATCCCGCGGGTAAAGTGCTCTGGGGAGGGGATGTATTGCCCTTCGATGAGGCCGATGGCTCGGTATTGCATCTTCTCCCCAGGCGGGGGGATGGGTTCCAAACAGACTCGCTCTTTCTTTTCTTCCAAGCTAGCAGTGGTACTGACAACAGGCTGCAAGGACTCCGTCCCGCTGTCGCGAACAGCACCAGGAGCTGCCGCAGGATCCTGAGCTTTTGCCGACGACAGGGATCCCTTGGCCTCGCCGGTTGAGCTGGGTCTGGGGGGCCGTACAGGTCGAAAGGGAGGTCTCAGATCGGAGGACATTGTGACGGTTCCGTTGCTGTCAATTCAGAATGCTCGGCGGCAGACATTTACCGTTGCAAAAACAGGCTATAGCTTTAGCTTTGCTCTTGACCCAAGGCTTGCTCAGCACACCACCCATTAGCCTAACAATGCCCAACAGCGTTTTTCCATTCTGCTTCTATTGGGAAACTCCTAGCAGCTGCCCTTGCCCGCAGTTGTCAACACTGTAGCCGACCTGTAGCCAATGGTAGCAACTGTTCCAAGGGAATGGTTCTCAGGCTGCAGGATGTCTATTCCCCAGACAGGGCCATTGATATTGATCTTGAGTATCTGTAGTTTTTTCCGGCAACGCTGACTGGAGCCAATAGAGGTGTTTTTGCACAGCCGGGATCCAACTGGCCGATCCCCAGGGCTCTCTAAGGGCTGGATTGCATTCCCTCAGCCAAGGGGATCCATTCAGCCATCTTGAAGCTCATCGCTTAGGCAGGCGTTGCCCACACCTGCGGAGTGAAGCTGCCGTGTAGGCCATAGGGAATGTGGTGCCGCAATGGGATACGCGCGACGGGGCCGGCTGTCAGATCGGCTGCTTCTAGGATCACCACTTGAGAGCGCTGGCTGGCCGCATCAAAAACCACCGTCACGATCCACCCTGCCTCTTCGCCCTGACCTTCTGGATCGGGGATGAACACCGGTTCTCCCACAAAGCCGCGGGGGGCAAAGCTGTACTGCTGTGTGCGGCCTGTGGCGGTATCCAGCTTGAGGATGGCTTGCAGAGGAGCATTGGGGCCAGGAGCATGGGTGGCCCCGATGTAGATGTAGCGGTGGGATCCCCCCATTCGAGCCGGGTGGATGGCCGGAAACTCCACCGAGCGATCCAGCAGCAGTTCCCGCTTCACGCTGCCCCCCTTGGGATCCAGATAGAACCGCCACAGCTTGCCCGCCGGAATTTGGGCAAAGTCAATCTGCAGGTAATCGGCATCCGGCTCCAGGGCAGGGTAGCTCTCATAGAGGACGGCATCCACCACCACCTGATCCCCGACTTCGTAGCCGTTGACAAAATGGAAAACAAACCCCGGCTCCGTTTCCAGTTGCAGCGGCTCGTCGCCCTGGGGAAAGAGCCAGATGCGGGTCGGCTCCCCCGGTTTCAAGGTCAGACAGGTGCCCGCCGGTTGCCAGCCCAACACAAACGGCAGGGGATTGAAAGCCAAGGGATTTTGGAAAAAGATACGGTAGCGGGGTGTCCAGACAAAATCGTGCAGGAAGGCAAAACCGGGCAGGCGGTAATCCCGCTTTTCCACCAAGCGCCCGCGCGAGTCCAGACGATAAAACAGCAACGTGGAGTTCTGGGCAGCCCGCACCCCAAAGGCGATGAGATCTCCCGTGTGGGGATCCCGCCGGGGATGGGCGGTAAAAGGCTGGTTGGCTGAGATCCCTCCTGCAAACGTTTCGATCCCCTCGGTGGCCAAGGTGGCCGGGTTCAGCCGGTAAGGGGCACTGGCCTCCCACAGGGCCAGCAGCTTGTCTCCCTGGTAGATGACATTGGTGTTGGCGGGATTTTTAAACCGCAAGTCGAGAAAGTTGCTCCACCAGCCGCCCGGCTTTTGGGTGCCAAACACCCCTCGGTAGAGCACCCGACCGGCTTTTTCCTCTGCTTCAAACTCGCGGGTGCGCACAAACCGGTTGCGAAAATGAACCTTCCCCTCCACAAAGGTGATGGCGCAGACCATGCCATCGCCATCGAACGGGTGCCCGTAGCGCTGGGATCCCGCCTCCAGCTTGCCCGGGCCGTTGCGAAACAGGGTTCCCCGCAACCCTGCCGGGATCCGTCCTTCGATCTCCGTAATCCAATAGTCGTACTCCTGGGATAGGGAGCGATAGCCCAATTGCCAGTCGGTGGTGCTGTAGGGAAGGGAAGCGACGCTGACCATGGAAGATCTGCATGCAACGCCCTCTATTGTTGCTTAAACTTTTGTGAAGTCGCCAGTTTTTCTGGGCCGGGATAGCCACCTTGGTTGGGATCCCCAAGATGGAGTCGCCCCGATTCGACTATGGTAGGAAATGCCCCCAAAGCGCCTGACAGGATCCACAGTACCCATGTTTGATGCCCTCTCCGAGAAGTTGGAATTGGCCTGGAGAAAGCTGCGCGGCCAGGACAAGATCACCGAAACCAACATTCAAGAAGCTCTGCGGGAGGTGCGGCGAGCCCTGCTGGATGCGGATGTCAATTTGCAGGTGGTGAAGCAGTTTATCGAGGATGTGCGGGAAGCTGCCCTGGGCTCCGAGGTCATCCTGGGGGTGACACCGGATCAGCAGTTCATCAAGATCGTCCACGACGAGCTGGTGAAGGTGATGGGAGAAGCCAACGTGCCCATCGCCCAAGCGGAGCAGCCTCCCACCATTGTCCTCATGGCCGGTTTGCAGGGATCCGGGAAAACCACCACCTGCGCCAAGTTGGCTCTGTATTTGCGCAAGCAGGGCAAGAAGTCTCTCATGGTGGCCGGAGACATCTACCGTCCGGCGGCCATCGACCAGCTCAAGACGCTGGGCCAGCAAATTCAGATCCCCGTTTTCGACCTGGGCAAAGCAGATCCCGTCGAGATTGCCCGGCAGGGGGTGGAGACGGCCCGGCAGCAGGGCTACGACTACGTGATTTTGGACACTGCCGGTCGTTTGCAGATCGACCTGGAGATGATGGCGGAGCTGGAGCGGATCAAGGCGGCGGTGCAGCCCCACGAGATCCTGCTGGTGGTGGATGCCATGATCGGCCAAGAGGCAGCCAGCCTTACCCGAGCCTTCCACGAGCGCTTGGGCATTACCGGCGCCATTCTCACCAAGCTGGATGGGGACACCCGCGGTGGGGCCGCCCTTTCCATTCGCCAAGTGTCCGGTCAGCCCATCAAGTTCATCGGCGTCGGCGAAAAGGTGGAAGCGCTGGATCCCTTCTACCCGGATCGCATGGCCTCCCGCATTCTGGGTATGGGGGATATCCTCAGCTTGGTGGAAAAAGCTCAAGAGGAAATCGACCTGGGAGATGCCGCCAGCATGGCGGAGAAGATGATGACTGCCCAGTTTGATTTCACCGATTTCCTCAAGCAGATGCGCCTAATTAAACGCATGGGATCCTTGGCAGGGCTGCTGAGACTGATGCCGGGGATGGGCAAAATCAGCGAGGAACAACTGCAAAAGGGACAAGACCAACTGGCCCGCGCCGAAGCCATGATCAACTCCATGACCCCCGAAGAGCGCCGCAACCCGGATCTGTTGGCCCGCAGCGTCAGCCGCAAACGACGGGTGGCCCGCGGATCTGGCCACAAGCTGGAGGATGTCAGCCGACTGGTCAGTGATTTTCAACGCATGCGCGACATGATGCGCAACATGGGCATGGGTGGCGGTTTTCCCGGTATGGGTTGGGGGGGTGGGCGTACCTCTCTTCCCGGCGGGGATCCCAGTTGGCGCGGACGTTCAACGGCCTCTCCCTCTCGGCAACAGCCCAGCCGCAAACCGGGCAAAGGTGGGGGTAAAAAAGGGGGCGGCAACCGCGGATTTGGGGGCAAGTAGGATAGGATTATGCCCTTCCACGTTGTTTTGGTTGCCCCAGAGATCCCGGCCAACACGGGGAATATCGCCCGCACCTGTGCAGCCACCGATACGCCTCTCCATCTGGTGGATCCTCTGGGGTTTCGCCTTTCGGATCGCTACCTCAAGCGGGCGGGGCTGGACTATTGGCAGCACGTCCAACTGTATCGCTACCCCTCTTGGTCTGCTCTGGTGCAGGCCCACCCTGAGGCCCGGTTCTGGTGTTTTAGTGTGCGCGGCAAAGCCCTCTATACGGAAGTAACCTATCAGCCGGGAGACTGGTTGGTGTTCGGCAGCGAAAGCCGGGGGTTGGATCCCATGTTTTTGGAAACCTATCCCAGCGTGCGCATTCCGTTGCGGGGGCCGGTGCGCAGCCTGAACCTCAGCAATGCCGTAGCGATTGCCCTTTTTGAGGCGCTACGTCAGCAGGGATCCCTGACAAAAGAATAAGTGGTCGGGTTGGCCCTGATATAATAGCTGCTTCTCCCCGTCAGGAAGATGTGTGCTCTGCAGTATCTGCGCCCCGACTTGCTCTACCTCAAGCCCTACGACGCCGTGCCAGCCCCGGCTGCCGACAAGCTGGATGCCAATGAGTTCCCCCTCGATTGGCCGGCGGGCTTCAAGCAGAAGCTCTCCCTCCTTTGGGAAAAGGGGATCCCCAGCAACCGCTATCCCGATGCCCACCACCGGGGCCTGAAGCAGGCCATCGCCGCCTATGCCGGAGCGGAGCCAGAGCAGATCAGCCTGGGCAATGGGTCGGATGAGCTGATCCGCTCCCTGCTGATTGCCACCTGTCTGGGCGGGCGGGGCGGCATTTTGGTGGCAGAGCCCACCTTCTCCATGTACGCCATCCTGGCCCAGAGCCTGGGGATCCCAGTGGTGCGAGTTCCCCGCGACCCGGAGACGTTTGCTCTGGATCTAGAGCGATGTCAACAGGCTTTGAGGGAGCATCCGATTCGGGTGGTGTGCCTGGTGGATCCCAACTCGCCGACGGGGAATGGCCTGACGGCTGCAGAGTGGGAGTGGGTGGAAGGGCTGCCCGAAGAGATTCTGGTGATTTTGGATGAGGCCTATTTTGAGTTCAGCCGGCACACAGCCCTGCCCAAATTGGCGGAGCATCCCAACTGGGTAATCTTGCGCACCTTCTCCAAAGCTTTTCGTCTGGCGGCCCACAGGGTGGGCTATGCTGTGGGTCATCCACAGCTTATGCAAGTGTTGGATGGGATCCGCCTGCCCTACAACCTCACGGCCCTTTCTCAGTGGGCGGTTCAGATGGCTTTGGAGCATGCCGAGGAGCTTTTGGCCGACGTGACGCTAATTTGTCAGGAGCGGGAAGCCCTTTATCAAGCTCTGCAGGAGCTGCCAGGGGTGCGGGTGTGGCCCAGCCAAGCCAACTTCCTCTACTTCCGGGTGGCCGGCTGGGATCCCCAAGAGCTGCAGCGGGCCTGGCAGGAGCTGGGGACTGGTGTGCGCTACACGGGTGGGGGGCTGCGTCTGACGGTGGGCACCCCTGAAGAGAACCGACGGGCCTTGGAGCGCCTGCGCCAAATCCTGCAATAGGCCTCCCGGCCTGCGTTCGGAGCCAGCCTAGGTGGATGGGTCGGCGCGCGAAAAGCGCTGGATCAAGCTGTGCACCTGCTGCAAGTGTCGTTCGTCCAGATGCTCCAGCGCCTGGGCGATTTCCGCTCTGAGTCGGCTCTGGGTGTCGGTTTGGGCCCGCTGCAGCAGCCAACTTTGGACAGGGCTGGGGTGCTCCACAAAGTCAAGCGCCCAGGGATCCCATTCCTCCAGCTCGGGCTCTGCCTGGGGCAGTTGCTCACGCCAGCGCTCTTGAGCGCGGCTAAACTCCTCCGCCAAAAGATCGGTCGGTCGTCCCTCCGCCTGCAGAGAATCTCTGTACTTCTTGTGAACCAAAAGCCAGCGCTGCCGAATCTGAGAGCGTTGCCATCTTGGGATTCTACCGATTCTGTTTTCAGCAAAGCGCTCATAAAACCTGAGCGCATCTCGGTAGCAGCCCAGTCGCTCGTAGGCTAGGCCCACCTCCAGCGGCTGCAGCCACCAAGCGTGCTCCCCGCGCACACTGCTTACCACTTCCTGCAGAAAATCCCGCAGTCCAGGGAGCTTCCACCTCAGCTCATCCCAGTTGGTTTCCATGTCTCGAGCCATGCTGGCCACCAACTCGTAGTCATGTCCGCGCTGCCACGCCTGTGGGTGGGCCTGAACCACTTCCCAAAGCCTGCACCACTCGCGGCGCCGGATCAGGATTCGCAGCAGCAGCGGCCACTCTTTCAAGCGCTCCAGGCTGAGAATGACGTCGTTGATGTACTCCTCCCACTCGCCCGCGAGGGGACGTCCCGCCTCCTGCCATTTGCTCACCACTGCTGCGTCCTGCCGGTCTTTGGATAGCCACCTCACCTGGCCAGGCGGCTTCTCCAATTGGATCTTGGCTCGGTAGTAGCGGGAATGCTCCGTTTGGCCACCTTGATCCCAAATGGCAACTGCCTCCTCAAGTTTTTGTTGCTGGAAATAACAGATGCCGAGAATCTTGTGATATTGCCCTGCGAACGGCTGCCGCTGGCCAAGAAAGGCCAAACGCTCCCTCAAAGCCTCAAGAGTCTCTTGCCAAAAAAGTTCACGATCCTCCGGCTTAGGACAAAAAGTCCCTAGGTTATCGAAAACTTCCTCCAGCTCCGCCAAAAACTTCTCCACACAAACCTTCCAAGTCAGATCCGAATGCTTCGGGCTGACCTCAACGCTCAACCAATCTCGCACTCGAACTATCTGTCGAAAGCGCTCCATGGACTTGGCAGAGCTGCTTTGGGTTACCACCATCAAATCCACCAGAGGACCGTAGTTAGGGATCTCGGAGCACCTGGCAAAGTGAGTAGAACGATGCTGCTGCAACTCTGACCAAGCTTTTGCCTTCCAAAAGCACTCCCAGGCTTCTCGGATGAGATTTCTATTGGGTAGGGCGGATCTTTCCAAGCTTAAAAACTGACGGCCTGCAGAAACGTAATCCCTCTGCAGCTTGAGGATCCAAGCTTGGCATTCCTGTTCTAATTTCTGGTTGCCTGCCTGCCGAGCAAAGGCGCGCGCATCTTCCAAGAGCTCAGGATTTCCCTCCTCTACCCCTTGCCTAAGAAACCCAAGAGCCAAGTCCAGCACATCCTGTAAGTTTTTATCCGTCCAGTATTGGATGCCAGTGCCTTGAGCGAAGCCGGCCAGTACAGGCGGATGCGTTTGCCATTGGGATCGATCGGGCTGCAAATGAGAGTGATTGAGCCAAAAGTCAATCTCCAAGGCAGGATCCCAGAATTCCCGCCAGCCGGCTGCAGTATCCACAACAGCTAAGGCTTCGATGGGGCGGGTAATACCAACGTATAGCTGGTTGAGAAAATAATGTAGTTGCAGGGATACCTTCTCTGCAGCTTCTTGAGCGTAGTGGTTAAGCCTTCGGCTAAAGTTTTGTCGATAGCAGTCGCCAAACTTGTAGAGAATGATCTTTTTGAACTCCATGCCCTTGACAGCGGTAACAGTCTGCAGCAGCGCCGGCTTGAGATTTTGCTCCAGCTCTTCGGCAAAAACCCTCTGGAGGTCGGGATCTTGGCGCACGTAGTCCAGCTCCTCTCCTATAGAACAAGGCAGGATGCAAACTGTACCCGTGCTGTTCCTGAGCATACTCCTCAGCTCATGTTGAGTTAAGTTCTTGTCTTGGCCATCCAGTACAAACTTTTGAGCTGGCCTCCCCGGTTCCTGAAAACGCCAAGGCTGCTGTGGGCAAATCCCCCGATCATTGCTAAGAACTCGCCGCCACAAGTTGATAAGGTTGCTAAAACGAGTAATCTGAGGGCTACAGCGGTAATTATTTTTTAACTCCCGGGGACTTGGAATCTCGAGAGAATGGCCGGGCAACAAGTAAGCACGGATATGCTCGTAGAGATACCTCCTCAGGGCACCCCAACGAAATCCTGTAGGATTGATAGTTTGCAGAGGATCCCCAGCAAAAGCATAAGGTAAACGCTCGATAGCCCAATCCAACTTATATTTTCCCCAGGGGGACAAGCAGAAAACAATATTCAGTTCAAGCTGGGTAAAGTCTTGAACCTCATCACAGAAAATGACTGGGTGAATTGATCTAAGAAAACCATTCTGTAACACATCCCTAGCCAAATCTTGATCGTCCCAGTAGCTTCCGTAGGTAGTTCGTTCTTGATAACCCGGCCAAACTTGCTCGTATATTCGATCAAAGACTTCTACATTTACAGTGCGGTCGGCTTGAGGCAATTCCCGATAGCAATCTGGATCCAAGTAGTCGCTTACTCCATAGCCCTTGATCAGAGTACGAATCGTATGCCAAGCTAATTCTACATCACTGCGGCCGCGGTACCAGCTCCGGAATCGATAAAAATTGACATATCGCTCTGGTTGATAGCGTTCTTGTCTCTCTGGTGGAAGGCAGCTTAACAGGTAGTCCTGGAAGGTGCTAAAGAAAGCTTGACATCGCTCAATTTCCCCTTCTGAGAAGTCACTGCCTCTCTCTCGGTAACGATGGTTGACCCGCAAAATTGTACTTACCTTGCTGCGGGCTTGCTGTACTAGACTCGGGCTATAGGTTAAAAAGAGAGGACGGTACTGAAAGCTTCCTTTGCTTGAATCCTTCAGGTAATGGCTGCAGTAATCAGCAAAACGGTAATACAACATCAGAGATTTGCCGCTCCCAGCTCGCCCGTTGATTAGTAGAGGCATAGAGGTGCTTTGGAGAATTTCTTCTTCCTCCATCGACAAAGCTAAGTTCCCCTCTGTAGTCTCCTGGATTTCCAGCCAGACGTTTTCATCTGCAACCATGGAGTCGGGGTAGGCGCGGCGGGCATATCGCTTCCAAATCTCTAAAGATTGTGGGTGTTGGAGAATATCCGGCTGATCGGCCCCCCTCCCAAATAGGCAAGTTCGGCGCCCCAGGTCAAACCGCTCTCTCTGCTCCGGAGCGTGGTCGTAAACTCCAATTAAAAATGGAGATAAGACTTTTTCCTGCTCACATACCTGCACCAGGCTGATAGCCAGATGTATCGAGCCTTCCCGCCAGCACCTAACCTCAGTTTCTGGATAAAACAGTGGTAGTTTCCAGTAGAGATTCCCTTTCTCATCGCCAATGATGAATTGCTCTACCGCCCGATACACTTGGCGCCGCTGTTCTAGAGAAAGGGCTTGCACTTGCCGAACCCATTCCCCGCTTTCCAACACAAGCCGCTCCTGGCGGTTGGGAGTATTTAAAAACTGTATCCAATCGTACAGTTCGTTGGGCAGAGGGAGGAGCTGGTTTTGCCGCGCTTCTTCTTGTTCATTTTCCGCTTGCCTTTGTGCCAGCCATGCCTGTAGCTGATCGTCAGACACCCAGTTCCTCACCCGCTCTTGATAGCTGGGATCCTGCCGCCGCTCCAGGAACTCTCGGTACTCGTGGCTGCCTCTCCCCCAAAGGCCAAACAAGACCAAAACCGGCACCTCTCCCAGATAGCGCAGATCAGCCACCAAGCGAACGTTGCGCCGGAGGTTGCGTTTCCAGTAGGGGTAGCGAACGTCGAACAACCGGCTTAAAAGGGTGCGATCCCCCTGCTCCAGCCGTTCTATCAGCTCCTCAAGGTTGTATGGCGCTCCTGCCTCCAAAACTTCTTCTGGGCAATACACGTACATGGGATCCCACTGCTCAAGCTGTCCTGGTTTGAAGGCCATCTTAGAGGCGGCCTGCCTTGTCTGTCAGGTCTCTCTCAAAACTTGCTACCAAACTGAGAGACTAACCAAACAACTTCAATTGAAGCTAGAGTTAGACTTTTAAGCTTTGATAAACTGTGCTGAACTGTTAGAGAATCCAGGCTGTTACCGCGCGGCCCTAACGCCCATGCCTCTGTCAAGCTGTCTGGCGGCAGCATTCTCAGCAGAAGCCGATCGAACCGGCAGAGAAAAGGTTGCGACAGGGATCCCGCTGGCTCTAGATGAGGTTGTCCAAAGTGAACTTTGGAGAAAGGTGATGGGATCCTCCCCTAGCTGGATCGGTTTGCCCTCCCTGCTGGCAACAGCGGTCTTGGATCATTGAAGCAGAACGGGGTTTGGATCCCATCTCGTCTCAATACAGCTTTTTCCGACGTGGGGGGAGTTCTGTAGAACGGTGGGATCCGGTTGTTACCCCTGTTGACCGGTTTTTCAAGAATTGTCCACCCTACTACCCAAGGAGCGGCTATGCAATTGGTTTACTTCACCCCCATCCTCGATGTGCGCGTGCAGCAAAGCACCCTTGACTTCCCGAGGCAGCAGAGCTCTGGAGAGCACCCTCGCACTTTCTTCCCCACGCCATTACAGGTTTGGGAGAGCGGCGAAGCCTACATCGTCCAGTTGTGGGTGCCCGGTGCCAATCGGGAACGCTTCCACATCGAGGCCACGGCTCAACAGCTCTCCATCAGCGGCGAGATCCAGGTTCACGGCCCTGAAGGTGCTGAATTGCGCTACCAAGAAGTGGAGCCCCAACCTTTTCAACGCATCCTCAAGCTGGCCCGCCGCATCCAGCCGGAGAAAGTCTCGGCCACCTATCGCGACGGCATCCTCACCCTCACTCTGCCCAAAGCCGACGCAGCGCGGGTGATCAAAGTCCAAGTGGGCGCCTCAAACCCCACTACTCCGACGGAAGCCGTGACGGTGGAAAGCCAACCTGCCTAGGATCCCCAGTCTCTCCCTCTCTTTTCAGGCGAGGGGATCTAGCCGCTCCACTGCACGCGCACCTCATCTCCCACCTTAAAATCCAGCGCCCGGCTGGCATTGCCCCGGTTTTGCACGATCTCCACCCAGCCGGAGCTGCCCACCAGGGCCAGCACTTCCCCAACTTCTCCCTCAGCAAAGGTGGCCACGGAGCGGACGGGGATCCCTTTGATCCAGGCGCTCCAGCTTCGACCTTCCACCCACTGTCCGGGCAGGTTGGTGATGCCGTTGCCGAAGTGGTCGATGGCCTGGACCAGGCCGCGACAGCCGTTGGTCTCCATCTGGGGTGGCGGCCACTCCCAGCGGGTTAGTTCTGCTACGTCTAGGGGATCCCCCAGCTCCGCCAAAGGGATCCCGTTGGCCAGATGAGCGGCAACCGGGGCAAAAATATCCCGCCCATGAAAGGTGCGGCTGGGAGAGGGGGTGCGCCAATAGCGGGGCCGGTTGAGTTCCACAGCAGCCAGCGCCGGAGTTTGGGCCAAAACGCCGCTGAACAGGCCATTGTCAGGGCCAACCAAAAAGCCCGTCTCGGTTTGGA
The DNA here is from genome assembly GCF_047462015.1 of Synechococcus sp. R5-13. Lineage (NCBI taxonomy): Bacteria > Bacillati > Cyanobacteriota > Cyanophyceae > Synechococcales > Synechococcaceae > Synechococcus > Synechococcus sp. R5-13. Next base: position 15,419 of record NZ_JANSIL010000044.1, read on the forward strand.
TGGCTACCGCCCGGCGGCTACTCCCCACCCCTGGATCCACAACGGCCAGGTGAATGGTGCCCGACGGCAGATAGGGGTAGGCCGTCATCAGGGCAAAGCGAGCCGCCGCCACATCCTGAGGCGGGATCCCATGGCTGAGGTCGATGAGTTGAGCCTGTGGGGAAAGGGTATGAATCACCCCTTTCATAATGCCCACATAGGGATCCTGCAGGCCAAAATCCGTCAACAGGCTAATAAAAGGCATACCCTTTTGAGGCTTGAGGATCCCAGTTTAAGGATCCCAAAAGATAACAGCGCTTATGGATGGGGTGGCTAGCGGGCAGCAAGAGCAGGTTGCGGGCGCTCATACACCTGCCCCAAACGCGCCAACTGCTGCACCAACAAACTCAAGAACAGGCCCACATCGGTAACAATCCCCACCGACTCCAGGGATCCCCGATCGGCCAGCTTGGTCACCACTGCCGGGTTGATGTCCACGCAGATCAGCTTGACCCCGGCAGGCGTCATGTTCCCGGCTCCAATGGAGTGCAACATGCTGGAGAGCATCAACACCATGTCGGCCCCCTGTAGCAGCCGCGCATAATCCTGTTGGGCCTTGATCAGATCCATCTCCGTATCTGGCAGCGGCCCATCGTCGCGGATGGATCCCGCCAGGGAGAAGGGCACCTGAGCGCGAATACACTCGTAGAACACCCCGCCGGTAATCACGCCCGCTTCCACCGCAGCTCGGATACTGCCGTACTTGCGGATGAGGTTGATGGTTTTGAGGTGATGCTTGTGGCCGCCCTTGACCGGGGTGCCCCGCGACAGATCCACCCCCAGCGAGGTGCCGTAGAGATTCTGCTCCAAATCGTGAACGGCAATGGCATTGCCCCCCAGCAGCGCCTGCACATAGCCTTCGCGGATGAGGGTAGCCAAGTGGGATCCGCCGCCCGTGTGGATGACCACCGGCCCTGCCACCACCACCGTTTTGCCGCCCCGCTCCTTGATTTGCCGCAGCTCCCAGGCAATCTGCTCCACCAGGATCTCCACCCGCCGCTCGCTGGAGACTCCCGATCCCATAAAGGTGAACTCCTGGGAAGAGCGCTCTTTGCTGGCCTGGCGCACGGTGCGGATCCCTTCCACCCCACACACCACGGCATCCCCCACCTGCAAATCTCGAATCAGGGTGCAATAGGCTGAAAACTCCGTCTTGCCATTGCAATCGGATCCCTTGACCACGATCACCCCATCCATGCGCTGCCGCTGCACCGGGATCCACTGGCCGGACACCCGCACCTGCGTGGGGTAGATGGTGGTGACATAAAAATCGTCGGGCGCTACCCCTGCTTTCTCCACCCGCTCCAGACGGGCATCTTGCTGGGTTTCCTCCGAGAGACGGGCCCCCTGCTCGATCAAGGCGCTGAGAATGGTATCCAGGGTCTCTTCGGTGGGAGCGGAAACGGCCAGTTCCACCGTGGAAGTGCTCTGCCGTTTTTCCCCAAGCTGAAACTTGAGGATCTGGAAGCTGCCGCCATTGTCGACAATGCAATCGACGGCTCTGGTGAGCAGGTCGCTGTCCACCAAGTGTCCCTGGAGGGTCACCGTCCGGCTGAGCACCGTGGCCACCGGATCGGTTTGGGGAGCCACCGTCTCGTCGAGGCGCAGCGTCAGGCACTTGGCCGCCCCACCGGCTTTCAGGAACTCCGTCAGCTCCGTCTGCACCACCGCAAATCCCCGCTCCTGTAGGGTGGCTTCCAGCTCTGGGCTGACCCGATTCACCAAGATCGTGCCGTTCACATCCACGGCATTGCAGGCAAAGTGAATGGCATCCGCCTCCTGAACCGGGATCCGCTTTTCGGGGGGCACCCGCATCTCGATCAAGCGGTTGGAATAGGCATCAAAAGCCGGTGGATAGTAAAGCAAATAGCCTTCGGAGAGGGGGCAAAAGCAGGTGTCTAGGTGGTAGAACCGCTCGTCCACCAGCCGCAAAGACAACACCTCGATCCCCAGCCACTTGGCCAAGTAGGGGTGAGACTCCAACATGGAGCGAAAGCCGTAGCCCGCCCACAGCCAGCGCCCTGCCCGATCCAACAGAGCATCTCCCGCCCCCTCAAAAGCCAGGGCCGGCGGCAGCTCATAGACGGTGTAGCCCTGTTCCTCAAACCAAGCCTTGAAATGGGGCTGTTCCCCCTGCCGCTCTGGGTGATAAAAACGGCTCAGCACCACCTTGGATCCCAGGATGAGCCCAGCATTCGCCGTAAACACCATATCCGGCCATCCCGGCACCGGCTGGATTAGCTTCACCTCCGCCCGCTGCGAGAGATGCCGATAAAGAGCCTGCCACTGCTGCAGCGCCCGTTCTCGCGAAGAGCGGTGAACATTCCCCACCATCCAGGGGTTGATCACATAGTCCACCTCGTAGTGATCGGGTGGGCACATCAAATACCGAATGGCACCAGGCATAGATCTCAGAGCGCAATCTGCAGCAGGGCATCCCCTAGATTAGCAGTTGCGTGAGCAGCATCCTCAAGAATCATGAAAGAATCATTATTTGTGGGAATCTTTCGCCAGCTCTGGCTGCAGTGGGCTGGGATCGGCAATGTTGGGCAACTCCAGACAGTAGCCCGCCCCATAGACGGTTTTGATGTACTGGGGGTGGCGGGGATCCGGCTCCAGCTTGGTGCGCAGGTGGCGGATGTGAACACGGATGGTCTCGATGTCGTCGTCGGGCTCGTAGCCCCACACCTCCTGCAGGATTTCGCTGGGGGAAACGGTCTGCCCATGTCGCTGCATCAGACAGTGGAGCAGGTCAAACTCCAGGTGGGTGAGCTTGATCGTTTTGCCGAACCACAACGCCTCAAAGCGCTCCGGCACCAGCGTGAGAGGGCCATAGGTGAGGATCTCCCCATGCTTGGCCGCCTGTGGGATCCGGTCTGAGCGCCGCAACAGAGCCCGCACCCGCACCAGCAGCTCCTGCACCTCAAAAGGCTTGGTCAGGTAGTCGTCGGCACCGGCATTAAAGCCCTCGATCTTGTCCTGGGTTTGGCCGAGGGCGGTGAGCATCAAAATCGGGATCTCGCTGGTGCGCTCCTCCCGCCGCAAGCGCTGACAAACGGTCAGGCCATCTACCTGGGGCAGCATCAGGTCGAGGATGATCAGATCGGGGAGAACTTGCAGAGCCAGTGCTTGTCCGCGCACCCCATCGGTGGCCTTCACAACCTCGTAGCCCGCCAACTCCAGATTGATGCGCAGGATATCCAGAATCGAAGGGTCGTCCTCAATAATGAGTATGCGAGCCATAGCCGGTTGCAGCCCAAACTGCGGATAAAACGTTTTGTTAAATGTGCTAACAAAGAGCCGAAGCTTTACGACTGGAAGTTTACTTAATTTTAGCCTCATTGCAAATCTTACTGCGAAGTTAACCCGCAGGGTTGCCCAGCCCGGAGCCGGATGCAGGGGAAACTTTTCAACCCGTTTGGGGCAAATGGGTGCGTTTTTAAGGCCTACGGCCCGCTATCGCGAACGGATCTCCCTTTGGGGGAAGTGCTCCGCACCGCTGGCGCGAACGCGGCGATGAGGCGGCGGGTGTAGTCCTGCTGCGGCTGCTGGTAGATCTGGGAGGCGGGGCCAAGCTCTTCGATGCGGCCCCGGTTCATGACCATGATGCGGTCGCTCATGAACTTGACCACGCTCAGGTCGTGGGAGATGAACAGGTAGGCCAACCCCAGTTCCTCCTGCAGATCCTTGAGCAAGTTCAGCACCTGGGCCTGCACGGAGACATCCAGGGAAGACACTGCCTCATCGCAGACGATCAGGCGGGGCTCCGAGGCCAGGGCGCGGGCAATACAGATCCGCTGCCGCTGTCCTCCGGAAAACTGGTGGGGCAGGCGATCCAGCGCTTCCGGATCCAACCCTACCCGTTCAAACAGGCGTTGGGCCCGTGCTCGTCGCTCAGCAGCATTTCTCCCAATCCCGTGCAGGGCCATTGGCTCTATGACGCTGGCTCCCACACTCATGCGCGGATCCAGTGAGGCTGCCGGATCCTGAAAGATCAGCTGAATCTCGCGGCGGAGACGACGTAAGCGTTGGGGCGGCAAGCGGAGCAGCTCCTCGCCGTCGTAGATCACCTGGCCAGAGCTGGCACGGACCAGGCGCAACAGGGTTCGCCCCAGGGTGGTTTTGCCGCAGCCGGACTCTCCCACCAGCCCCAAGGTCTCTCCGGGGTAGAGGTCAAAGCTGATCCCATCCACAGCTCGGATCTCGCCCACCTGGCGGCCAAATGGCCCTCGACGGACGGCGTAGTGGGTTCGCAGATCCCGCACCTGCAGCAAGGGGGGCTGACTGTACAGCCGGCGCAGCCGTTCTTCCTCTAAGGACTCCGTCCCGCTTACGCGAACGGCAGCCGGGATCTCCACCTGCTGCCACTGCTCCTCTAGGGATCCCCCTTTTTCCAGAAAATCCTGGACGGTGGGCAACCGCCGCAACCGCCGCTCCAACACCGGGCGACAGGCCAACAGGCCGCGGGTGTAGGGATGCTGGGGATCCCGAAAGATCTGCTCCACCGATCCCTGTTCCACAGCTTGGCCCCGGCGCATCACCACCACCTGATCTGCCAGTTCGGCCACCAAGTTGAGATCGTGGGTGATGAAGAGGATGGCCATCTGCCGGTGCTGCTGCAGCTCCCAGAGCAGGCGCAGGATTTCCGCTTGCACCGTAACATCTAGAGCGGTGGTCGGCTCATCGGCAATCAACAGTTGGGGATTGGAGGCGATGGCACAGGCGATGGCCGCCCGTTGGATTTGGCCGCCGGAGAGCTGATGAGGGTAGCGCTCCAGCATCTGGGGAGAAAGCTGCACCTCCTCAAACAGGCGAATGGCTTGGGCGCGGATCTCCGCCGGGCTCAGGGAGGTGTTGGCCCTCAAGGTTTCCTGTAACTGCTGGCCACAGGTGTAGAGGGGGTTGAGGGCGGTGCTCGGCTCCTGGAAAATCATGGCGATCTGGGATCCGCGATAGCGCCGCCGTTGCCGGGGATCCAACTGCAGCCAGTCCACCGTTCCGTTGGGGCCCTTGAAGAGGATTTTGCCCTCCACCCGGGCCGAGCTGGGCAGCAGATCAATCAGCGTCAGGGCGGTCATGGTTTTGCCGGATCCCGACTCCCCCACCAGGCCTAAGGTCTGGCCGATCCCGATCTGGAAAGACAGCCCGTCCACCACCGGGGATCCCGAAGGCTCCCTCCTGCTGACGCCAACTGTGCGGCTGGGCAAGAAAACCCGCAGCCCTTGTACGGTCAGCAAGGCAGAATCGGCAGCAGGAACAGCCTCGATCATGGCGACGAAAGTGCTCCGCACCGCTGGCGCGAACGCATTAGGGGAATTGGCAGGATTATAGACTACCGCCCCCGCCTTGGCCTCCAAAGTGCTCCGCACCGCTGACCAAAAGGCGCGGCAAGCCCCGTCCTTCAGGGCAGGGAAGGATAGCGCCGACCGTAGCCGACGCCC
>NZ_JANSIL010000045.1:0-7713 GCF_047462015.1 Synechococcus sp. R5-13
GGCTTGCTAACTGCAGGGCTACTAAAAGCCCGCTCCGTACCGCCTAGCGGTTGGTGTCGGGTAGTTTACATAGCCGCGGCCAACATGCTTAGTTTAATGGCTATTTCGGTTCCGCAAAGTAACCAATTGTTCAGCAGATCGGGGACTAGAGGCAGCCCCTGTAGCTTGTTCGCGAAAGCGTCACGCAGCGGTAAGGGCGCGATCCAACAATTCCATCGGGTGATAGATGGGGATCCCGGCTTTGCCCTGTAGGCGCAGATGTTTCTGGATTTGTAGGCGGCAGCCGATATTGGCAGAGACAATCCCCTGAGCACCGGTGTTAAGCAAGTTCTTTACCTTCTGGGATCCCAGCTCATCCGCCACCTGGGGTTGCAACAGGTTGTAGACGCCGGAGCTACCACAGCAGAGGGCCGCATCGACGGGATCCCGCAGCTCCAGCCCCGGGATTTGCCGCAACAGGTGTCGAGGTTCCTGGCTGAGCCGCTGCCCATGCAGCATGTGACAGGCATCCTGGTAGACCAGCACCAGGGGTTCCGGCTGTAGCGGATGTAGAGGAGCCGTTAACCCCACCTGGGCGAGAAACTCCTGAATATCCCTGACTTGAGTGGCAAATCGGGCTGCTTTCTCCTTGTAGTCGGGATCCCTGGCCAACAGGTGGCCATACTCCTTCAGGGTATGCCCGCAGCCAGAAGCGTTGATCAGAATGGCATCCAACTCGTAATCGGCAAAGGCATCGATCATCTGGCGGGCCAGGGTTTCCGCCTGCTGCAGTTGCCCTTGATGGTGGGGCAAGGCCGCGCAACAGCCTTGGACGGGCGGGATCACCACCTCACAGCCGTTGTGGGTCAAGACGCGAATGCTGGCCTCATTCACTTGCGGGGCAAACAGGCGCTGCACGCAGCCCAAAATGAGTCCCACCCGAAAACGGCGTTCTCCCACCGCCGGGATCCGCTCAGGGTAACGCTTGGGCAGCAGTTGCTCCACCTCCAGGGGGGGCATCAGGGATTCCATGGCCGCCAAACGCGGGGAGACCTTTTCCAGACCCTTTCGGATCCAAGCGCCGATCCCCATTTTTTGGTACAGCCAGAGAGGCCACAGCAGCGGTTGCAGCCGCTCCGGGTAAGGAAACACCGAGAAGATGAACTGGCGGTAAAGCCGATCCCAAAGGCTACGTGGGTAGTTGCGTTCGATTTGCGGGCGGGTGGCGGCAATTAAGCGGTCATATTGCACCCCCGATGGACAGGCCGTAACACAGGCCAAACAGCCCAAACAACTGTCGAAGTGGGAAACCGTAGCCGCCGAGAGGGAGATTTGACCTTGGTTGAGAGCCTCCATCTGATAGATGCGCCCCCGCGGCGAGTCCGTCTCTTTGCCGATTACACGGTAGCTGGGGCAGGTGGTCAGGCAAAACCCGCAATGCACGCAGGCATCGATCAGCTTGGGATCCGGGGGATCCACCCCATCAAAACCCGGCCCTTGCGATAAACTCATTGGCTTCGACCTATCGCGCTCTCAGCTCTACATGGCCATGCAGGGAGACAATTGGCAGCTTGCCATCCTGCCTGCAGTTTTTCTGCATCTTAATCCCAGAGTGAGGGGGCTGATTACATCCCACGGCAGAGCAAAGCTGCCAGGCCTGGCCAGAGCCTCCCAAAAAGGTCAGCTCCCGCCCTTGGGAGGCGGCACCCGGAAGCCACTTGGCAGCTTCTCGCCCTGGGCAGCCGCCTCCAGCGCCGCTAGGAGGAAGGCTTCGAATTGACGCACCGCCCCTAGGTCGCAGTACAGGTGCGTTTTGGCTGCTGCTACAGCCTTGCTGGCAAAAGCGAGGCAGCGTTCTTGGTCACGAGCAAAAGCAAGGGCTGTGGGCGCATAGTCCTCGATGGAGGGGGCAATAGGCGCAATCTCGGCGATCCCCATCTGCTCGTAGGCTGCTGCCACAAAACGCCCACGGGCAAAGCGCCCAGGCCAGGTGACAATTGGTTTGCCGTAAGCCATGGACTCGTAGAGAGTGTTGCCTGAGCCGAAATGAATGGGATCCAGCAAAACATTACAGTGGGCCACCAAAGCCATGAAGCGATCAAGCGGCTGGTACGGCAGGAAGCAGACCCGTTCGTTGAGGATAGGGGCACTCTTTGCCCAGCGCGCCCTGAGCTGCTCGCTCCGAGCCTTGGGGGGGATCTCAATCATGACAATGTGGCCCTCGGGGTCGCCCTCAGCAATGGCTGCTAGCACCGCGTCGAAGTCAGGGTGCAGCTTAAACGAAGATTGAGGGCAGCCGTAGAGCCGGCCGTGCTCTGGCAGGCCCAGTTCTGTGCGGGAGGGAATTGACGTTGGCAAGCTGAAAAGTTGGTAGCAAAAGGGGAGGCGGGTAAAACGCACCAAGCGCTCACTGTAGTAGGCTTCTGCTCCTTCCGGTTCCATCGGCGCATCTCCCCCTAGGAAGTAATCAACTGTATCGATGCCGGTGGTATCCGGATGGCCGTAACTAACCATCTGCACAGGCGCAAGCCGCGCATAGGCCAGAAAGTAGGTGGATAGCCGCATGCCAATGTCGGGGTAGAAGAGGGCATCGAGTTCAAGGGCTGCAACTTGTGCTTGCCACTGGGGAAGTCGACCGCTGAGGGTCACCGTTCGGTCGCAAGCAGCTTCCAACCTAGCTCGCAGTTGGTCACGCTTGGCTTGTGGTGGGTAGATGAGGATGACCTCAAAGCGGGAACGGTCAAGCTGACCCAGAAGGCCCTGGTAGAGCTTGCCGATGGTGTGGTCGACAAGCAACTCGGAGCAAAAGCCAACCTGGATGCGCCGACCTGTAGGGAACTGCCAGCGGGCAACATGCGGCGCTTCAAAGTTCAACTGCGGCGCCTTAGCCCGAAAGAGCCGACAGCGACCTTCCATGAGCGCTCGGTCGTCGGCGTTGTGGTAGGCAAGGTAGAAGAAGGAAACAGAGCCGCTGAAGAAGTATTGGGTTGGGTCGGTCAAGGTTCCAGGCAGGTCCAGCAGAGCGTTAAGGCCCTCCCGATAGCGAGCTCGCCAGTGGGCAATGGCCGCTTGGGACTCGGGGATGGCTGGTAAGTAAAGCCGACCCGCAATCTGGGCGGCAAGGATCCGCTCGGCCGCATCGGAGGGCTGGGGTCTACATTGGCGGGCCGCCTGTAACACTTCCTCAGCTTCCCCATCCTTTCCTTGAGCTGCCAAAGCAAAGGCCAAAGCTAGATGGGCGTCGAAGTGGTGCGGCTTTTTCTGCAGGGCAAGGCGCGCACAGCTTTCTGCTTCTTGGAGTTGGTCAGAAAACCCGTAGACTTCTGCCTTTGCCAGGAGGCTCTCAACAAAGTGGGGACAAAGGGTTAGGGCTTTGTCAAAGTAATCCAGCGCCTTGGGAAAGTCATAGTTAGCTGCGGCCAATCGTCCAAGGCAGTAGAGTGCTTCTACCCGCTGTGGGTTGAACTGCAGTGCCGCTTGGTAGGCGCTTGCAGCTCGCTCGCTTTCGCCACTTGCCAACAGCGCACTTCCATAGTTGACCCAAGCGTCGGCATAGGTTGGGTTAAGCTCGATTGCCCGCAAGGCAACCGCTTGCGCTTCAGGCCATTTGCCAATCTCTTGCAACAGAGCTGAAAAATTGCTGTATATCTCGGCATCCTTGGGATAAGCCAGCAGTGCCTGCCGGAAGAGAGCTTCACTTTCCTCATAGCGCTCTTGGTCCTGAAGAGATACGGCCAGGGCAAGCAGGGCCTCGCGCTGATTGGGCTCAATGGCAAGAGCCCGCCGAGCTGCCTCTTCCGCTGCCACTGCCTCCCCCTGTTTCCAGCGCACCTGGGCAATAATGGCCCAGGCCAGGGCAAGACCTGGGTTTTTGGCAAGTAGCCGCTGGGCTTTTTCCAAAACAAGGGCTAGGTTGCCACTGTTGTAGGCAGCTGCTGCTTCCTGTAGCTCGCTGGCTTCTTCCTCGGTGGGGGGCTGCGTTACTGGCAGAGGGTCAGGAGAGGGAGCTTCTCCCTTCAGGGTGGCGGCCGCTAGCCGCGCAGTTAGCTCGACAACAGCGGGCCCTTCCAAACCGTGGGCGCACGCTTCGGCAAGAACCCGCTCGGCCTCCCCGTATTCACCACACTCCAGCAGGGCTTCAACCAAAGCTAGCCAATATTGACCAACCGTTGGATTGGCGCTGACTGCCGTCATCAAATGGGACAGTGCCGACCGGGGCTGCCCCCGCTGACGGGCAAGTTGGCCCAGAAGGTGGTGGGCGTAGTGGTGGCGGGGGGCAACCTGCAGGATGGCCCGATAGAGCCGCTCTGCTTCTTCCAGGTGCCCCTGCTGGTGGTGGTCAATAGCTTGCTGCAGAAGGTTGCTTAGCTCCATCATCGGCCCTCTAGTTTGGGCAAGGCATAGGGATGAGCAGAATGCCAGTAGTCGACTAGTTGCCCTTGGTGCTCGATAAGCACCTGCTTTGGCTCTATCCCAAGCCTAGCCATCTCGGCAACAATGTCAGCGGCGCGCCATTGGGTTGGGATGATGACCACGTCTGGGGTCTGCGTTTTCAGCTCCTCTGGGCTGACAATTTGCTGGCCAACGCCGGCAACATAGGTGCCAACTTTGTTTGGATCGGAATCGACAACCCAGGTAAGCCAATTGGTCTTAACCCCAAAGTGGTGCATGAAGGCTGCCCCTTTCCCCGTGCCTCCCCAGAGGGCAACTCGCAGGCCACTGTTAGCCAGCTCTTGAAGCTGGGCAGCAATTTTGCGGCGAGCCTCTTGGCTGCCTTGCTCAAATTTGGCTGCTGCTTCAGCCCGGAGCCGCCAGGCTAGCGGTAGCTGCAGCTCAACGATGGCCAACACCACTTCCCCATCGTAGGCGTGCCACAAGCTCACAATTGCACCGACGCGCTGTAGCAGGGCACGCAGCGACTCAGTGCTAAACTGCTGGGGGTGTTCGTAGTAAAAATCCACCAGTCGCCCTGTGGCAAAGACCCGGTCGATACAGGGCACTTCAACAAGCAGGCGCACAGTCTTTTTACAGCAACCTGCAGCCCATGCCAACTGCTGTAGGAAGGCTGCTGGTTGGCTAAAGTGCTCCAGGACATGACGCATCACCACCAGATCCGGCTGGAGGTGCAGCAGATCTTCAACAGGGTCAAAAAGCCGCGCCTCAAATTGAAACTCACTGGGGAAGTCGTCCGGTTGGTGAGGGTCAAATCCAATGTACCGCCCTTGCCGGCGAGCAGCCGAAGACCGCAGAAAGTGACCACAACCGCAGCCAATCTCAACCACGGTTGGGTTCTCAGGTAGGCGGGTCAGCACCTCATCGACCAGTTGCGCCAGATGCCGGTTCCACAAGACCCCGGCGTTGAACATGAGGTTCGGCTGACTGCCGTACGGGACATCCTCATAGCGGAAGGCGCGATTCCAGACATGGCCACAGGCGAGGCACTGCACAAAGTCAAGCCGATAGGGGGGCATGGCCCGTGCCTCCTCTTCAGTACGTGGCCAGCCCAATGTGGCAAGTGGCGCAGCCCCTCCGTCAAAAAAAGGGTGAGCCACTGATTCGCCACAGGCAGGACAGGGATCCGTATAAAGAGGAGTCATGCTCTACACTTACTCAAGCACAGCATAAGACATGCACGTCGCGTAAGGGAAGCGAAAGAGACGGAGATTGCGGAGGCCCAGCATCTCGATCGTTGCCAGTGTTTCACCCGGAAACTGACGCATGTTGAGCTCATCGAACAAGATCACAGCTCCCTTTGGCATGCGTGGCACAAGCAACTCCAGCGCTAGCTTTGTCTGCAAATTGCTCCTTGAGTCGCTTCATTTTCACCCTCGCTTATCGTAAAGTCTTCCAAGCCTCTGCTGCCTCCTGGGAGAGAGTGCCGGCATAGTAGCCCTGAATCGGAAAGCAAAACGGTTGATCTTCAGCAGGCTTGCGCAGAACACAGTAAAGCAAGGCGTTTTGGCCAATCTGGTTTTTAGTGACCAGTTCGAGGATATCCTCGCGTTTCCATAGCTGTACGAACTTCAGTGGATTATACTCGACGTAGAGATAGGCCATTATCGTGTAGCTGTTTGCCTGGGCTAGATCCCAGAAAAAGGTCGGCTGCACGTTGTAAAAACCGTGATCGAGCCAGCCGGTAAATGGCAGACCGTGGATCATTAGGCCACCAGGCAGCGTGTAGTCGTGTATGGTTTTCATCACCTGGGCAATATTGAAGATGTGCTCGGCTGTGCCAAGGTTAAAAACAGCATGGTAACGCTGAGGCAACTCGATAGGGAAATTGAGATCCAGCTTGAGAGCTGCCTCCGTGCCATGAAGATCCACCGCTGTCATCGAACGTGGCTGCCAGAAGGTGCGCCAAAAGACCTTGGCGATCTCGAACAGCATTCCAGGGCGCTTAGCCTGAGTAATTTCATCAAGTTGACGGAAGAGGGCAGTACGTTCTTCCTCTTTGGCAAAGCGATAAATGTCTTGGCCAAGCTGCTCGACAGCCACGTCGCCGTACCAGTTGGCCTCGCCCAGTTCCAAACAGTCGCCTCCAAGCGGAATAGCGTTTTGTTGCCGCATTTGGCTAAATAGAACGTATTCGATGGCAGTGATAGCCATGGATCTCTCCTTGTTTAAAGGAAGTTGCAGCGGCGGCATGGCTCTACCTGCAGACGGTTGTCCACCGTCGCGCGCAGTCGGCGATAGCTTGGGCTGTTGTAGATGTCGAGGACATGCTGGTCCCGAACGTTGCCTATGGGGTAGCGTGCCTGGCCATCGGCGCAACAGTGGGCTACCACACCCGTTGCCGTGATTGATATGTCAAACCAGCGAGTGCAGGCTATGGGCGGTGCCGTGGGAGGCGACACATCGACCTGGCCAAGCCAGTTCGTGCGCGGAAAAATGCTAACTTCGAACAATGGATACGTTGTCCTTACCCAGGTAATGAAATCCTCATCAGCTGCTGTGCCGTCTCCAACACGGGATAGCACAATGCGCATTGGCAAGCGTCCCTCAGCTTTTGCTTTGTGAAGTCTGTCCAGGCTTTCGCGAGTCCGTCTGTAGGGCAACTTCATCGTTGCCTCGTATTCGTCTGGGCGGTGATCGTTGAAGCTAACCCACAAGTAACCAAGATTGGGAAACCAAGATTGGGAAACTGTGTTAATCGTTCCACAATCCGCTCGTTGATGAGGGAGCCATTGGTAGTCAAGGTGATGGTAGCGTGCGGTAGCTCAGACTGAAGATATGTAAGCAAATCGAAGATCCGTGTATCCAAAAATGGCTCATTAACCTTAAAAGGACTTAATTGAAAGCGATGAAGACGCGGAATGTCTTTGAGGTCATTAACAATTTTTTCTATTAGAGAATCATCCATCTTTGCTCCCTTTCTTTCCAGTGAAGAATAGGGACAAAAGTTGCAGGCAGCGTTGCAACGTGCCATCGTTTCCAGATGGACATGAGCTGGAAAGTCAATGTATGAACTCTCCCGCATCGCCAGAGCTCTGCGCTGATAGTCCAGCAAGTTCGGCGGAATTGTGCTCATCTCACTGTCCTCCTGCAGCATGCAATTGTCTACTCATTAAAACATTGCAACAGGCTCCCCCGTGTGGGCGCTTCGCACCCCTAGCAGGAACGCTGCTGCCTGCGGTAACTCTAACCTAGAGCATGACTCTAGTCAGTAATAAGCTCAACTATACTGAAAATAATGTATAATATGTTCAGTACGGATTACTACCAGTTGATCTTTCT
>NZ_JANSIL010000046.1:0-16802 GCF_047462015.1 Synechococcus sp. R5-13
GTAACTGTGGAAACACGCCCAATGGCCTCTGCGTTCTGGGCAGTAACTGTGGAAACACGCCCAATGGCCTCTGCGTTCTGACCAATGGCTGCAAAGGCTTGCCCAATGGCCTCTGTGTTCTGGGCGGTGGCTGCAAAAAGACGCTCGATGGCTTCTGTATTCCGGGCAGTGGCCTGGGCATTGGCCAGCGTCTGCTGGGCCAGGACTTCCAAGATGGCCTCCACCCGCTCCAACCGCTCCGACATGGGGTTCCCTACACCGGCTTAGGATCCCATTCTAGCCGGATCCCTGGCCTACCAGCGGCAGGGGCCGCGCTCCCCATCGGGGCAGATGGTCTCCCCGTCCGTCAGCGCCCCCTCCAGCTTGGCCCCTTTGAGAATTGCCCCCCTGAGGTTGGCCCGCCGCAGATCCGCCTCCTGCAAATTGGCCCCTGTCAAGTCGGCCTCAGCCAGGCTGGAGTCGGGAAACCTGGCTTTCTGCAAGTTGGCCCGCCGCAACTTGGCCCCGTTGAAAGCGGTGTTTTCCACATAGGCCCCCGCCAAATTGGCCCCCGACAGATCCGCCTGCAGGAAGACTCCCCCCTGCACCAGCGCCTCGCCCAGATCAGCGCCGGCCAGCTTGGCGTTAGCGAGCACCACCCCAATCAACTGGCAGCCGGAGAGATTCTTGCCCTTGGCCGCCAATACCTCCTCCGCCGTTACCTGGCGGGCATTGACACATAGAGAAGGGCCCCGCGCCCTGCCGGAACAGGCTGCCAGCGCCAGTCCTACCCCCAACAGCCAGACAATCCTTTTGGCCATACTCACCTTTTCCTGCAAGCTGGTGCTAGCCTACCACAATTCCTTTCCCGCCGTTGCAGCCCGACTTCCCGGAAAGGGGCAAGGGGTGGTTGTGTCGGCAATGCAGAGCACCGGGGCCTACAAAAAAGCCCCCCTGGGGGGCAGGGGGGGAAACAGCTTCCAGCGCCAGTTACGGAAGAACTTTTGCTGTAAAGGTTCCCAAAAAGTTGTTATTGAACTTTGTTTGTAAAGGTTCCCGAAAAGTTGTTCTTGAGAAGAGCATTAGAGGAGAGGTTAACGTTACCGTTAACTCCAATTCCCTGACCGGAGCCAATAAAGGTGTTACCTTCAACAGTGGATGGGCTCGCCGTATTTTGGACGTTGATACCTATGGCACTCGAGTTATTACTCACATTGATGGTGGAGCCGGTAACAAAGGATCCGGGAGCCTGGAGAACGATACCTGTACTGTTTAGAGTGTGCCCGGCGTTAGTCATATTCACCGTCAAGTCCGTAACAGTCAGAACCCCCTGGGCATCGATCAAAGTGATGCTTTGGGTACTATCGGCAGGCTGAACTCTGCCACCGACAATGCTGAGGGTGACATTGCTATCATTCCGAATGCCAATGGTACCCGTTTTATTATTAGCGTCCACATCAACCCTCACATCCCTAAGGGTATGGAAGCCAGCTCCCGTAACCTTCACGCAGGTAACATTATTGCCACCCGCCTTACAATCGACCTCCACACTGGCTAGCCCAGCCGTTGGATCAGTGATTTTTACTCCAATACTACTAATTGGGGGATTAATTTTAATTTTGATATCCTGCAGCTTGTAGCCCTTGTTCAGGGTCAGTTGATTACTCCCCATATTCAACGTAAACGTCCCCGCGGATGGAGCTTTCAGCACCGTTACCGAGCCGGCCGGCAAATTCGGTGTGTTAATGGCAGCAGCATTCTGAGTACCGCCAGCCAAAATAGTAACCACCACGTTATTGCCCGCGCTGGCCACCGCCGCCACTTGCGAACCTGAAGGTTGGCTACCGTTCAAAGCGCTCGCAACCGTCTGCCAAGGCTTGGCCGCTGTGCCCGTGCCCGGGAAGCCGTCGTTCCCATTCATAGGATCGATGAAGAAAACGGCCGTATTCGAGGCGGGGGTAATGGTTACCGGCAGCTTGAACTGACCCAACGGCCCCGCCTTCAAGAGAACCGATTGCGCTCCTGGAACGGCCCCCGGTCCAGCGCTCACAAAAACCGTCTGGTTGGTGTTGAAGTTGCCCGGCGTAAAGAGCAGGGAAGCCGAAGTGGTGGTCAGGTCAGGCGTAGAAGTCGTCACCGTTACCGTCACCGGCGCTGTCGGGGCGTTGGCCAGCTTGACCGTAAACGACTCTGCCCCATTGGCAGGAATGCTCAGGCTGGCAGGATTCACCACAAGGTTGGTCGATTGGACAACCGTAACATTGACCACTCCATCCGCATAGCCCGGAGCAGAGAACTTGACGGTGCCAGTCGTGCCTGGGGTCGCCGTGCTGCTCACCGTCACCGTGCCGCTGAAACCAGTGGGAGTAAAAGCCAGGGTCGTTGGGGTAGCTGTAATGCCGCTAGAAGGCGTCACCGTTACCGTCACATTCTCTGGTGGCGCACTGGGCAACGACACCGTCACGCTTTGGCTGGAGCCGCTCGGCAGCTTCAAATCGTCAGGGGTGACCAGGAATGTTTTGGGCGTCGGCGTGGGCGTCGGCGTGGGCGTCGGGGTCGGTGTTGCTGGAGTCTTGAAGAAGGTATCCAACTGAGTTTGAGTAACGCTTACCCCCGGAATCTTCAGGGTGCCGGATACAAAAGCGTTGACCTTGGCCGCGTCTACACCCACAGTGGACACGGCAAACAAAATGGCTGCATCCTCGCAGTTGACAACTCCGTTGCCGTTGAAGTCGGAGATGGCCGGCTGGAGAGGGTCACCTAGCCCGGTGACATCGCTGGCCGTAATCGGCCCTGCTTTAAGCGTGTTGTTGACGAAGCTGACGATTTTGGCAGCGTCGCCGGTGTTGAGGCTGCAGGCGGCAAAAAGCACTGCCGCATCCTTGCTGCTAACCGAGGTTTTCACCCCGTCGTAGTAGAAGGAGAGGCCCTCGGCAACGGGAGCAGCGGTTTCGGGAACTTGAGCCGAGATGGTGGAAGGAACCTGCGTAACGGTAGGCGTGTCGGCAGAGCAGGCCGCTACCACCCCGGTTAGAGAAGAAGCCAGCGCCAAGGAAGCCAGCGTGGAACGCAAGCTGTGCTTGAGGTTACGGTTAGACATCATCAATCTCCAAGAAGAAAGGCTCTACAACTGGTTGAAGCCTTGGCAAGCGCAGCTCAACTCACTACAGGGAAACCCACAAAGGCCTAGCTGCTAGTAGTATACCCATGCAGAAGCCAAAAAGTACAACAGGGAAACCAATCGAACGAAGAGATGCGCAAGCCAAGCGAGATGGAAAAAGCGACCTGCCACCACCAAGCAACTTTTCAGTCAGCCCAATAGAAGCAGGCCGCTGTCGCAAAGCTAGCCAAAGGCTAGTTCACCGAAATGGCAGGCCCGAAGTTGAAGTAGGTGGTGCTGCCGGGGTTGGTGGTGTTGTCAAAGGTGTTGATGGTAGTACTCCCAACCGTGATGGCCGATGGCGAAGGAATGGCAGGAGTCACCCGAATCTGGCCACCAAAGGGGATGGTAAATGGCCCTGGGAAGGTAGCCGCATCTTCAGACACCGAGGTGGAAGTGGTGATGACCGGAGCACCGCCTGGCCCCGTCACCGTCACCACCGCGTTGGCAGGCAGGCCTGGGATAGCGATCCTCACACCGGCAGGCTGAGGCGGAGCCGGAGGAGCTGGCGGCGCGCCTCCAGGCTGGAACTGCAGACTGGCCCCTGGGCCGAAGCCCACTGCCGAGCAGAGGGCATCCGACACCCCGCCAAAGACAGTAGAGGTGAAAGGAGCTAGTTGCTGCGGTTGCTGCGGGCTATCCACGAAGTTCAGAAGGTTGCCCGGGGCTCCCGCCAAGCTTTCTTGGCGACCGCACACGGCAAAGCCAGGGATGGGCGTGGGCGTGATGGTGTTGTTGAAGAAGGCCTTGAGAATGGTGCCTTCTCCGCCCAGACCCCCCGCCGCGGTTGGCGTGAGGTTAACGCCGGGACGAGCGTAGACGGCCAAAGTGCCTTGGGGCGGCAGGCGGAAGGTGTTGCCCGTCACCGAAGCTGTGGCAAAAGGAGCCAGAGTTCCCGGTGCCTGAGTCTGGCGATCCACAATGGCCGCAATGAAGGTCGGGCTGCCGATGGAAGGCTCAAAGAGGTTCTCGCGAATGGTTACCGCGTTGGGCTCAGCCGACACCACATGTACGCCAGCAACGGTGAAGCCGCGCAACAGGTTCTTGTAAACCTCCGCCTGCGAGAAGTCGCAGACTTGCACAGAGACGTAGGACTGCGCCTGCGTAGGCCGCGTGAAATCGTTGAAGGAGACTTCTACGTTGCGGGTGGTGAGGTTGGCTAGGTCACACTCGCCAATGGCTACTTGGTAAGGTTCAGCCGGCCCACCAGCGTCCGGATCTGCTAGGGAAATGCCAGTAATCCGGAAGCCGTTGCCCTCCGTTCCGCCCAACGTGGCATCGGCGGCCAGGATCTTGACCGAACGCACCGTGCTCGTGCCGTCAATGGAGTTCAAGGTCAAGCCAGGCCTGTCGGCAGGCAGAACAATCTCGCCCTCAGGCACAAAGTCTCCAGGACCAGCCGTTACCGTTGGGTTGGGACCGGCCACTTCGGCAATCGCGCGGTTGATGGAGAGGTAAACGTTGCTGGTGTTGCTGTTAAACACCAAGCGCGGGTTTCTAGCAACGATGTCACGGCGCTCCACGGCACTGAGGCCACTGCCTCGCTCGTCGCGAATGGCGTAGACGTTAGCCGCTAGGGTTCTAATGTCGTTGCCGGCAAAGGTTACCAAGCTCAGCCCGGTCACTGCAGGCTCAATGAAAATAGCCGCCGAGCCCGCACCCACATTCTGCTGCACCTGCGGCACCAAGTTAATCAACTCAGGTCGCACGCCATCGGGAGCTGCGGCGTAGCCCAAGAAGATGTTGTTGGTCTCCACCCGCAGGTTGATGCCCGCGTTGTCCCCGGCAATACGAATCCCGGCAGAGCCGGCGCCGCCTGCCACAAACAAGTTGGAGCGGGTTACTGTCAGGTTCTTAGAGGTGACGCCAGCAGCAGCTGAGCCAAAGCCAATGGCTACCCCCCGGGAAGCTGGAGTGGTTACTGTGGGGGAGAGAACGATGTCAACGCCCGTAACGGTAACTTCAGTGGCGTCCTCGGCATTGATACCGTACTCGATGGCCGCCAGGGAGCGGGTGTTGAGAATGCTGAAGTTCTCCAGGACAACGCCAGCGGCATTGCTGGTCACCTGTACCGGAGCGCCCGTTTCCGCACCAACCACAACCGCGTCGTCCACCAGACCCGTAGCGCCACGTACCGTCACGTTGCTGCGGTTAATCACAATGTTCTGGCGATAGACACCCGGCTGCAGAACGATGGTCAAAGGCTGCGTCCGGTCAGAAGTGGCAATGATGCGACTGATATCGCTCTCAGGCGTAACAACCACCCTGCCTGCTGGGGCTGGAGTGGGAGTTGGGGTAGGAGCTGGAGTCGGAGTTGGAGCCGGCGGCGGAGGTGGAGGAGGTGGAGGAGGCACAGGCACCACAGAGCTGGTACTGTCTTCGCCACAGCCTGTCAAGATCACGGGCAGAAGCACCACGGCAGACGCCAACGTTAGAGAACCAAGTGACTTCAACAGCCACTTATGCGTTTTTCCGTTCATTTTTCTCCTCTTAACCAAAAAAGTAGGGTTCGGCTGAACACTTCCCTTAACTTACCCGATCAACCAACCCGAAGCAACTGAGAAGGCTAAGGGCTTGATACTCGGATGGGAGACGCACACACGCCTGTGTCAGCGGTTGCTCTGGTTACTCCGTAAATCATACAGTCAGATCCGCCCAACTTGGCAAGTCTTGCCATTTTTTTTTTCCAGGTGCAACCCAGGAGCTACAGGGATCCCTGCCAAGTCCAAGTTGAACAGAGAGGATTGCGGAAGAATGACCGGTGGGATCTGCGGCAGTTCTGCCATCGGAGCCGAGGTTCACCCTTCATGCAGACGCTGCGGGCTAACAGCCCTCTTGAGCAGCCAGAACCCTTACCCGGCAAGCTTTCCCGGATCCACCTGCAAAAAACCGGAAGATTTGCCTATTTCCTCACAAAAGGGTGCTTGATCTGGGGCAGAAGGGTGGCAGGATGAGGAGTGGATGTTTTTTCTGGAGACCCAACCAGGATGGCTACCTATAAGGTCACTCTGATCAACGAGGAGCAAGGCTTAAACGTCACCATCGATGTGCCGGACGATGAGTACATTTTGGACGTGGCGGAAGAGCAAGGGATCGAGCTGCCCTATTCCTGCCGCGCCGGTGCCTGTTCGACCTGTGCCGGCAAGCTGGTGAGCGGCACAGTGGATCAAAGCGATCAGTCCTTCCTGGACGATGATCAGATCGAGCAGGGCTATGTGCTGACCTGTGTGGCTTACCCTACCTCCGACTGCACCATCATCACCCACCAAGAAGAAGCCCTTTACTGATCGAGCTTGAATTTCCGTCCTCACCCCCGGCCCCTCTTTATTAAAGAGAGAGGGGTTTTTGTTTTGGGTGGCCCAAGCGCTCCGCGCCGCTGACACAGCCACCCCCAGCCCCTCTCCCAGGGCAAGAGGGGAGATTCAGGGTGGTAGGATTTCCTTATTCTGCAACACCCGACAACCATGACGCCTGAGCAAGAGCAGTGGCTGATTCAAGCCATCCAAGAGTTACAAGCCTCCCAAAGAGAATTGCAGGCTGCCCAGCAGGAGCTGCGCCTTGTCCAACAAAACCAGCAGCTCCTCATTCAAGAGCTGCGGGAGGGACAGGCAATGCTGGCGCAGTTCTTTCGCGAGTCAATGGATCGGTTTGACGAGCGCACCCGGGCTATTGAACGGCGCACGGAAGCTCTGGAACGGCGCACCGACCAAATGGCGGAGGAGATGAGAGAGATGCGGCAAGAGATTCGGGATCTGCGCCGCGATTTTCTGGAACGGCGTTAGCTTCCATCCAACCGTGGCCCAAGCGCTCACAGCCCCGCTCCCAGGGGAAGAGAGGGGTTGTGTGAGATACAGGGCTAGCATGGCAACAGAGAAACTTTTGGCCGAGACGGTGTATGGCTTGGGCAAGGGGATCCGTTTCTGCACCA
Organism: Synechococcus sp. R5-13; assembly: GCF_047462015.1. Lineage (NCBI taxonomy): Bacteria > Bacillati > Cyanobacteriota > Cyanophyceae > Synechococcales > Synechococcaceae > Synechococcus > Synechococcus sp. R5-13. Next base: position 7,068 of record NZ_JANSIL010000046.1, read on the forward strand.
TCAAGAGCTCGCCTGAGGTTGGCCGAATACCTTGTTTATTCGGATGGCGGGGATACCCGCTATGAGCTGGTGGCGGGAGAGTTGGTTCCCATGGCCCTTCCAACCGGACGGCATGTGCAAATTCAAAAGTTTCTCAGCCAAGTTTTTGAGGCAGAGATTGCACGGCAGCAGTTGCCCTGGACAACGATACAGGGAGGCTTGGGGATCCAGTCTCCGCGGGGCAATCGGTGGGCTACGGTGCGGATCCCCGATGGGGTGGTGCTGCCTTTGGAACAGTGGCAGGAGATGGGATCCAGAGAGGCGTTGATTCGCCTGGAGGAGCCGCCGCTACTGGTGGTGGAGGTAGTCAGTGAGTCGAGCCGGGCAGCAGACTACCGGGCCAAGCAAGCAGAGTATTGCGTTTTGGGGATCGGCGAGTATTGGATTGTGGATCCCTTGGAGGAGAAGGTGAGCCTGCTGCTGCTTCATGAAGGCTGGTACGATGTGCTGGAGCTGAAGGGATCCGATCCGGTATCCTCAAAGGTCTTTCCCAAGCTGGAGTTGCAGGCGGGGGAGATCTTGGCTGCGGATTCGGGTTATTCTGGTAAAGCTACGGGGAGTTAGCTCAGTTGGTAGAGCGCTGCGATCGCACCGCAGAGGTCAGGGATTCGAGTTCCCTACTCTCCATCGCCCTCACCCCTGGCCCCTCTCCCAGCAGGAGAGGGGTGGTAGGATTTCCTTATTCCGTAGTGCTTCAGTAACCATGACGCCCGAGCAAGAACAGTGGCTGATTCAAGCCATCCAAGAGTTGCAAGCCTCCCAAAGAGAGCTGCAAGCCTCCCAAAAAGAATTGCAAGCTGCCCAGCAGGAGCTGCGTCTTGTCCAGCAAAACCAGCAGGTTTTGATTCAAGAGCTGCGGGAGGGACAGGCGATGCTGGCGCAGTTCTTTCGCGAGTCAATGGATCGGTTTGACGAGCGTACTCGGGCCATCGAACGCCGCACAGAAGCACTGGAACGGCGCACCGACCAGATGGCGGAGGAGATGAGAGAGATCCGGCAAGAGATTCGGGATCTGCGCCGCGATTTTTTGGAACGGCGTTGACTGCCAACAGCCCAGGCGCTCTGCGTTGCTAATGTAACCATCCCCGGATCCTTACTCCCAGGGGGAGATCTAGGGTGGTAGGATTTCCTTATTCCGTAGTGCTTCAGTAAGCATGACACCTGAGCAAGAGCAGTGGCTGATTCGGGCCGTCCAGGAGTTGCAAGCTGCCCAGCAGAACCAGCAGGTTTTGATCCAAGAGCTGCGGGAAGGGCAGGCGATGCTGGCACAGTTTTTCCGGGAGGCGCTGGATCGCTTTGACGAGCGCACCCGAGCCATTGAACGGCGCACGGAAGCTGTGGAGCGCCGCACCGAAGCTTTGGAACGGCGCACTGACGAGATGGCCCAAGAGATGCGGGAGATGCGGCAGGAGATTCGGGATCTGCGCCGCGACTTTTTGGAACGGCGGTAACTTGGGCCCAAGCGCTCTGCATTGCCGACGCCCTCACCCCCAGCCCCTCTCTCTCAGGGAGAGGGGAAATTGGCGGGATTTTGGGTAGGAAGGGATCCCACCTAGATTAATCTAGAGGAACTTTGTCTGGCCTCACTGGCATTTGCCCTTCCCCACGAGTTTGCCTATGTCTGTCATCCGTGCCCTCCACAGGCAGTTGGTAACCAAAGAGCGCTCGGCGGAGGAGATCGCCCGCGAATACCTGGAGCGCCTGGCCCAACTGGAGCCGCAGCTCAAGAGCTTTATTACTGTGACCGAGGAACTGGCTCTGCAACAGGCCAAGGCGGTGGACGCCCGCATTCGGGCCGGGGAGGCGATCGGCCCTTTGGCCGGGATCCCGTTAGCTGTCAAAGACAACCTCTGTACCCAAGGGATCCGCACCACCTGTGCCTCCCGGATGCTGGAGGGGTTCATTCCCCCCTACGAGTCAACAGTGACGGCGCGGCTGGCGGCTGCGGGCATGGTGACGGTGGGCAAGACCAACCTGGACGAGTTTGCCATGGGCAGCTCCACGGAAAACTCCGCCTTTCAGCGCACGGCCAATCCCTGGGATCTGACGCGGGTGCCAGGGGGATCCTCTGGGGGATCGGCGGCGGCGGTGGCTGCCGACCAAGCGGTGGTGGCTCTGGGCTCGGATACGGGGGGATCCATCCGCCAACCGGCAGCTTTTTGTGGGGTGGTGGGCCTGAAACCCACCTATGGGCTGGTGTCCCGCTACGGGCTGGTGGCTTTTGCCTCGTCTTTGGATCAGGTGGGGCCGTTTGGGCGCACGGTGGAGGATGTGGCCCTGCTGCTGCAGGGGATCGCCGGCCATGACCCGATGGACTCCACCAGCTTAAAGGTGCGGATCCCGGACTACAGCCAAGCCCTGATCCCTGAGATCAAGGGGTTCAAAATCGGGGTGATCCGCGACTTGCTGGGGGAAGGATGCGGCGAGGAGACCCGCGCTGCCGTGCAAGCGGCCATTCAACATCTGCAGGAACTGGGGGCCGAGATCCTGGAGATCGACTGCCCCAGTTTTCGCTACGGCCTGGCCACCTATTACATCATCGCCCCTTCGGAAGCCTCTGCCAATTTGGCCCGCTACGACGGGGTAAAGTACGGCCTGCGGGAACCTGCCGACTCGCTGCTGGCCATGTATGGCAAGACCCGCGCCCACGGCTTTGGGCCAGAAGTCAAGCGGCGCATCATGATCGGCACCTATGCCCTCTCCTCGGGGTACTACGACGCCTACTACCTCAAGGCTCAGAAGGTGCGCACCCTCATCAAGCAGGACTTCCTCAAGGCTTTCGAGAAGGTGGATGTGCTGGTCAGCCCCACCACCCCCACCCCAGCCTTCAAGCTCGGCGAGCGGGAGGATCCCCTCAGCATGTACCTCTGCGACCTGATGACGATCCCGGTGAACCTGGCGGGTTTGCCGGGGCTGAGCCTGCCCTGCGGGTTTGCCGATGGGCTGCCCATTGGCCTGCAAATTGTGGGCAATGCCCTACAGGAGAGCAAGGTGCTGCGGGTGGCCTATGCCTATGAGCAAAGCACCGACTGGCACAAGCGACGGCCCCCGCTAGGGCAGCCCTCAGTTGAAGAGGGCCAGGGATCCGATCCCGGCCAACCTCAAGCCAAGCGCAGATCCGGCAAAAGGAGCAAAAAATCCAAAAGCTGAGGCGGGAAGGGCGGCAACTAGGCCATGCCCATCTGGTTGGCCGCTGAAAAGCGTTCCATAAAGCGCAGGAAGCGATCCCACTCTGCCTCGGTTTCCATGTCGTAGGTCACTTCCAGGGCTTTGAATTCCCCGTTCAGGAACTTGGCCCTGATGTTGCGGGTGGTCAGCTCCCCTTCCTCATCGATCATCCGCATGCCGAGGATGTTTTGCGTATCGGATTTTAGATCCTCGAAGCGGAAAATCGCGGATCCCCGGTTGCCGGTCTTGGATTTCAGCACTCGCACCTGGGTGGGCACCTCTTGGATGCCGGGGGAGAACTCGATACTGGCCATGATGTCCTACGAAACACGATGATTTAAGCCATTATAACCGGCCAATCCCCGCATCCTGCTCCAGAAAATCTCTCAGCTCCTGGGCCGTCATCTGCTCCAGGTGATGGCCGGCCTGCCGTTGGGCTTCTGCCACATCGGGGATCCGGTCGCACAGGGCGCCAACCCGAAGGGGAAGAGGCTGGGCTGCCAACCCAGCGCGCGCTGCCGGAGTCACCTGGCCACAGAGGATGAGCAGGGGTTTTTGGGCTTGGATAGCCTGCTCCAGCACGGCCCCCACCACCTTTCCCATCGTGCTTTGTTCGTCGAGGCAGCCCTCTCCGGTGACGACCAGATGGCAGCGGCGGATGCGCTCCGGCAGGGCCAATTGCCGCGCCAAGAGCTGGATCCCGGACTCCAGAGTGGCCTCCAAAAAAGCCACCAGACCTGCTCCTAAGCCGCCTGCGGCTCCGGCCCCCGGGATCCCGGCCACGGCCTGGCCCAAATCTCGCTCCACCACTTGAGCCCACTGCTGCAGCGCCTGCTCCAACTGCTGCACCTGGGAAGGGGTGGCGCCCTTCTGGGGGGCAAAGACGGCGGCGGCTCCCAACGGGCCAGTGAGGGGGTTTTGCACATCGCAGAGGCCGCGGACCCGTTTCCCCTGCCAAACAGGCTGTTCGGGGGGCTCGATGCGCGCCAGCCGGGCCAGCTCCGCCCCACCCCAGCCGATGGGATCCCCAGCTCCATCCAACAGGCGATAGCCTAAGGCCTGCGCCATGCCCGCCCCTCCATCCACGGTGGCGGATCCCCCCAGACCTATCCAGATCTCAGCAATAGGCTCTCGGCAGACGGCCCGCAACAGCTCTCCCAGGCCATAAGTGGTGGTGCGGGTGGGATCCCGCCGCTCCGGTGGCACCAAGGTCAGGCCAGCCACCTGGGCCAGCTCCAACAGGGCCAGCTCTCCTGCCACCCCGTACTCCGCCCAGACGGGATCCCCCAGGGGGCCGGTGACCCACAGACCCTTTTTCTCTCCCCCCAGCGTCGGCAGCAATACCTCTAGGGTGCCCTCTCCCCCATCGGCCAAGGGGAGCCGCTCCACCTCGGCCTCCGGCAGCACCTGTTGGATCCCGCGGGCCATGCTCTCTGCCGCCGCCGTGGCTGTTAGGGATCCCTTAAAACTATCCGGGCAAACCAAAATCCGCCGCGGTGGGCTGCTGAACTGGGATCCCTTTGCCTGGAAACCCGCATCCAGCATGGAACCTCCTCGGCGGCGCTAAAAGGTGGATTGCAAGCCTAGCCCTCCTCCTCTGCTGGCGAAGGCTGATCCGCGCTGGCAGGCTGGGAGGCACTGCCCAAAGATTGCTCCAGGGCTAGGCGCTGCTCCATGACCCGCAGGAAATAGCCGCCCATCATCGCGCCGGAGAGCATTTTGGCCAAGCTCTCGCGGTTGGTGATGATCTGAACCCCGAATTGATCGGAGGGCAAGCTCCCCACCAAGCTGCGGATGTTGTGGCCCAAGATCTCCAGCACTTCCGGAGAAGAATTGCGGGCAATATCCTGAAAGACGCTGGGATCCTGAGATTGCAAGTATTGCCAGAGCCGGTTGTCGGGGCTCGGAGTTTGCACTGCCTCAAAACCAGGGATGAAATTCAACGGGCTCGCCATGGAGTAACCAAGCTCCACAAACACAGCAGATGCCATCCCAACCGGGCCGCTCGGCCTGATCCCACAGGCCTTTGCCGTTCCCGGAATTTGGGCTATCCCAAAGGTAACACCCCATCCTCACCCTCTCCGGTACGGGATCCCACCCTTCTGCGGCGGCAAATGCCGTACCTAAGTAACGGCCGGGGATCAAGCGCTGGCTTCTGAGGTCTCCTCCTCGGCAACCAAGGCAGCGGGTACCACTGTAACTCCCACAATGCTGTCTTCCGGATCCAGGCGCTGCACCAGCACCCCGGTCGCCTCGCGGGACTGGGTGGGAATGGCCTTGGCCAACTGGCGCATGACAATGCCCCTGGCGGTTACCAACAGGATCTCGTCTTCGGCATTGACGATGCGCAGGGCCGCCAGCTCGTCCGACGCCTGGCGGAACTTGGTGGCGATCACCCCCTTGCCGCCGCGGTTTTGCTGGCGGAAATTGTCGATGGCCGAGCGCTTGCCCCGCCCTTCTTTGGTGATCACCAGCACCCAAGGGTTAGCCAGCTTCTCCCCCTCTCGCTCGGCAGCCATCACCGATTCGGCAGAGATAATATCCATGCTGACGATGTCATCGCCGGCGTTGAGGGTCATGGCCCGCACGCCCCGGGTGGCCCGTCCCAGAGGGCGCAGTTGCTCGTCATCCGCCGGGAAGCGAATGGACATGCCTTGGCGGGTCGCCATGACCACATCATCGCTGGAGCGGGCGCGGCGCACCCAGCGCAGTTCGTCGTTTTCTTCCAGAGAGATGGCAATCAGGCCGTTGGAGCGTACATTGGCAAAGGCGCTGAGGGCCGTTTTTTTGATGTAGCCGCCGCGGGTGAGCATCACCAGATATTCGTCGTCGCTGAACTGGCTCACCGGCACCATGGACGTAACCCGCTCTTCCCGGCTGATCGGCAGCAACTGAACGATGGCGCTGCCGCGGGCGGCGCGGCTCCCCTGGGGGATCTGGTGGGCGGGCAGGGTATAGACTACGCCCCGATTGGTGAAAAAGAGGATGGTGTCGTGGCTGCGACAGGCAAAAAACTGTTCGATGGCATCGTCTTCTTTGATGCGGGCGCCGGCTTTGCCGCGGGTGGCTCGCCCCTGCACCTGGAACTCCTCAAGGCCCATGCGCTTGATATAGCCCTGCTCGGTTAGAAAGATAACCGTCTCCCGATTTTCGATCAGATCATCCGTTCCCAGCTCCCCATCCTCCAAACAGAGGCGGGAACGGCGCGGGCTGGCAAAGCGGGCTTTGAGCTGCTGCAGCTCTTCGCTGATGATCTGCATCACCCGTTCTCGGCGGGCCAGAATATCCCGCAGGTCGGCAATTTGCCTCACCAAGTCTTCGTGCTCGGCCTGGATTTTTTCCGCTTCCAGGGCGGTGAGGCGGCGCAGCTGCATCTGCAGGATCCCGTCGGCTTGGGCTTCACTCAGGCCCAACACCGCCTGCAATTCCTCTCGGGCTGTGGCGGTATCGGCGGCTCCCCGAATGAGGGCAATCACCCGATCCAACTGCCCCAAAGCCAAGAGATAGCCCTGCAGCAGGTGATCCCGCTCTTCGGCTTTTTGCAGCTCGTAGCGGGTGCGCCGCTCGATCACCTCTTCCCGAAAATCCAGAAAAGCCTGCAGCGCGTCCCGCAGGGTCAGGGTGCGCGGCTCGCCGTTGAGGATGGCCAGCATGTTGACCCCGAAGTTGGCCTGCAGGGGGGTTTGCTTGTAGAGGTTGTTGAGCACCACCTGCGGCTGGGCATCCCGCTTTAGCTCGATCACCACCCGCATGCCGCTGCGGTCGCTCTCGTCACGGATGTCGGCAATGCCTTCCAGCTTTTTCTCGTTGACCAGCTCGGCGATCTTCTCGATCATGGCTGCCTTGTTGGTTTGGTAGGGCAGCTCGGTGATGATGATGGCGTCCCGAACCGGTCGGCCCCGCTGCTCTATGGTTTCGACGGTGGCCACCCCCCTCAGGGTGATGGAGCCGCGCCCGGTGGTGTAGGCTTCGCGGATGCCCTCTTGGCCCATGATCAGCGCCCCGGTGGGGAAGTCAGGGGCGGGGATCCACTGCATCAACTCCAGGCTGGTCAGGTTGGGGTTGTGGATGAGGGCGATCAGGCCGTCCACCAATTCGCCCAAGTTGTGGGGCGGGATGTTGGTGGCCATGCCCACGGCAATGCCGGAAGAGCCGTTTAAGAGCAGTTGCGGGATCCGCGCCGGCAGCACCAGCGGCTCTTGCTGGGATCCGTCGTAGTTGCCGACAAAATCGACAGTGTTGGCGTCAATATCTTGGAGCAGGGCTTCTTGGGCAAAGGCAGTCAGCCGACACTCGGTATAGCGCATAGCTGCCGGCGGATCGTTGTCCACAGAGCCGAAGTTGCCATGCCCATCCACCAGCCGCTCCCGCATGGAGAAATCTTGAGCCATGCGCACCAGCGCATCATAGACGGCCTGATCCCCATGGGGATGGTATTTCCCGATCACATCCCCCACCACGCGGGCGCACTTGCGGAAGGGGCGATCCGCCGTCAGGCCCAACTCGTGCATAGCGTAGAGAATGCGGCGGTGCACCGGCTTCAGGCCATCCCGCGCATCTGGCAAAGCCCTCCCGACAATCACGCTCATGGCGTATTCCAGGTAGGACTGCGACATCTCCCGCTGCAGGTCGGTGGAGATGATGCGCGCCGTCGATTCGTTGTCGCTCATGGGGTTGGGTTATCCGTAAGGGATCCCAGTCGGCCTTGGCGCAGTGGGTTCATGGAAGTTTATCGAGAAGCCAACCTTGGCCGTGGCAGAGTAAACTACCCGACCCTGACTGCTTCGCAGTACGGGGCGGGCTTTCGGTAGCCCTGCAGTTAGTAAACTAACCACGAGCCTCTGGGCTGGTTTACGGGCAGCCCCAATCGACCGTTACCAGTGCCCTAAACAGCCGTTTCTGGTGTCCGCAGAATTATTATAGCATTCCTCCCGACACTGACCCTACGGGTACAGTGCGGGGCTCCTGCGCTAGTAAGCTGAAGGTGATTGAATTGAGCAGAAAGCTTTTGTATTCCCAGTCTACCATTCGCCCTTTGTGAAGGCTGGCTGACTTCCAGTAGGAGAGGCTCGGTGGTTCATCGGCGGCCCTCTCTACAGCCTCATGGATCGAGATTTACAGGTGGGCCAAGCGGAGCTGATCATTACCCTGACCGGCATCGACGACACCTTTTCCCAAACCATCCATGCTCGCCACTCCTACTTGGCCGATGAGATTCTCTGGAACCACCGATTTGCCGATATTCTCCACCTGGACAGCAATGGGCATCGCTATGTGGACTACTCTCACTTTCACCTATTTTCGGGCTGGAGGCCCGCACCATAGCCGCAGGCTTGGTGCCGGGAGGAAAGCCCGCCTCCATATAAGTGTACTGGGACAAAACCTGGATGAACTACAATAAGCCCATGAGCCAGACCATCTCTGTACGTTGCAAGCTGATAGTCCCACAAGAGTTGCGTCAAGAGATTGACCGCACCTTGCAGGGATTTGCTGACGCCTGCAACCAGATCCTCGACACCGCTGAGCGTGAAAAGTGCTGGAATACCGCCAAACTGCACCACTTGGTCTATCGACCGGTAAGAGCAGCAACGGGGTTGAAAGCCAACCACGTCTGTCAGGCACTCCGCCGTGTGATTAGCAACGCCAAAGCGGTGAAGCAAGTCCACAAGTTTCGCCCCACCAGCCTGACTTTGGATGTGCGTACTTTCGAGTACCGAGAGTCCGAACAGGTTGTTGGCGTGACCCTGATGAGTGGACGGGTTCGGCTCAAGCTCAAGATCGGCGGCTATCAGATAGCGCTTCTGCGGGGCCAGAAGCCAACAAGCGCTACTCTGTCCAAGACCAAGCAAGGGGAGTACTACATCAACATTGCGGTTAAGTTGGACACTCCCCCAACTGGCAAGACTCCTAAGGTAATCGGAGTTGACTTGGGCAGGCGGGATATAGCCACCGCTAGTAACGGACGCTCTTGGGGTGGAGAACACATCCAGGCCGTCCGCGACCGGTTCAGCCGTGTACGCGCCAAGGTTCAATCCAAACGCACGAGGTCGTCTAGAAGACTGCTTCGTAGGCTTTCTGGGAGGGAACGGCGCTATCAGACATGGCTGAACCACAACATCAGCAGAACCTTGGTCAGGGATGCCCAGGCTATTGGTGCAGCACTGGCTTTTGAGGACTTGACAGGCATCCGAGAGCGCTTGAATCAGAAACCTCGGAGTAAGACTGAACGCCGTAGAACCAATAACTGGGCGTTCTACCAGCTCAGGATGTTTGTGACCTACAAGGCTGCCATTGCTGGAGTGCCTGTGGTACTGGTTCCGCCCGCCTATACCAGTCAGACCTGTCATAACTGCCTGCACATCCACCCTGAGCAGGGCAAGTCCTACCGAAGCGGCAAGTCGTTCAAGTGTGGACATTGTGGCTGGGAAGGGGATGCTGACCATAACGCTGCTCGGGTGATCTCTCTCCTTGGGGCGACTGTAAACTCGCCTGAAATTCCGAAACTTAGCTGTCCTCTGGGGCCGCTAG
>NZ_JANSIL010000047.1:0-19808 GCF_047462015.1 Synechococcus sp. R5-13
TTGCCAAACCGCCTAAAGCTCAGTAAATTCAGCAAAGTTCAGGGTTTTGGGGGTTAGAGGCATGCTCTGCAGGAGGGTTAGCGCAGGTTGAGTTGGGGCTGCAAATTAAAGGAGTGCCCCGGCACCACCACGTAGACGTCGGGGATGTTGGTGGGCTCCAGGCTTTGCAGGGCTAACCCTTCGATGTTGGAGCGCAGGGCGTTGTTGATGGTGGCTTCCAGTTGGGACAAAACCTGCGCCTCGTTGCCCTGAGCGGCCAAGCCAGGAAACTGGCTGTACACGGCGCGCGCCAAGCTGCTGGCCAAGGGGAGCTGGATCAGGGTGAGGTTGGATCCCCCCAGCTGGGGGCCCAAGGTGTTGGCCCGGCCGCGGATGCCCAAAGCTTGGAGGGCATTGGCCGTTTGGCTGACGGGGATGGTGCAAGTATCCATCTTGTAAACGGGCACTGAGGCCATGGTCAGAGCAGAAACGCTGGTCAGTTGCACCACGGTGAAGGAGGCAGTGCCGTTGTAGGCAAAGCAAAAATCGCGAAAGGCTGCGGGCACATTGGCAGCGCGGATGGGGCGCTCATCGTCAAAGCCGCCCGACTCGGCGAAGATGTTGCGGATAGCGAATCCCCCGAAGAAGGCCAGCAGGGCCACCACCAGCAGGATCGTCAGATCGGAGGAGGAGACCCCCCCGCTGGAGCTGCCGCCTCGCCCACCACCGCCATATCCCCCACCGCCAACATAGCTGGAGGTGTAGCCGTAAGCCGCGGAACGGCTGTAGTCACTGCGGTAGCCGGATTCCCCAAGGACTCCGTCCCGCTTACGCGAGCGGCCAGCAAAGGACTCCGTCCCGCTACCGCGAAAGGCAGAGGAACGGGCGGATCCGTCGTAGCCGCGGTTGCTGGAGACAGAACGGCGGGAAACCAGGGCTTGCCCAGGACGCTCACCGGCTCCTCCTGCAGCGGCTTTCTGCCCCCCCTTTTCGCTGTCAACACGAGACCCCTCGTCTCGGCCAGTCTGGGGGGAGCGGTTGGAAGGGCGAGAAGTGGCCCCTTGCGCGGACTCCCTGTAGCTATCCCGCCCATTCTCCAAGGACTCCGTCCCGCTACCGCGAACGTCCAGCCAATCCTCTGCGCCCACAAAGGTTGAGCCCTCTTCCGGCAAAGGGGGTGGGGAACGACGACTTTGCCGCTCCCTTCCTTCACCAGAGTTTGCAACCGAGGAGACCGCGGCTTCCTCACCGGCAGAATCCGGGGAATGGCGGCTGGGATCCCGGCCAGCAGTCCGTTCCGCTGCTGCAATGGGATCTTGATCCTCAAACTCAGAAAAACCCATAGTTCTTCGAGCGCTCCCCTCAGCTGCCAAGGCAAGACGGCTTTCAATTTCACTCCCCCGAAGGGAAGGGACTATTGTATGCTAGCAGCTCCCCAGCCAGGACATCGGATGCTATTCCTGGGATCCAAGCCAGCCCATACGCTTCTCCAGGAGAGGCAACTGCGCTTTCAAGGCGCGCAAGGCTCGGCCTCGGTGGCCGATGGCCTCTTTTTGAGCTGGGCTCATCTCGGCAAAGGTTAGCCCCACTTCGGGCACCCAAAACAGGGGGTCATAGCCAAACCCCCCCTCTCCCCGCGGCTGGGTCAAGATCTCTCCCGAGCATACCCCTTCCACCAGGGCATGCACTACACCTTGGGGATCCACCAGGGCGATGGCGCAGTGAAAGGTGGCTCGGCGATTTGGGATCCCTTCCATTTCCCTGAGCAACCGCTCGATGCGGGCAGCGTCGCTGGGGGCATAGCGAGCCGAGCGGATCCCAGGGACGCCGCCAAGGGCTTCTACCGCTAGGCCGGAATCGTCGGCAATGGCCCACTCCCCCAGAGACTTGGCCACGGCTCTGGCTTTGAGAAGGGCATTTTCGGCAAAGGTGGTGCCGGTTTCTTCCACCTCAATTTCTGAGGGCATGCGGCGCAGCTCCCAAGCAGGGGCATGGGCCTGGAAAAAGGCATTGAACTCGCGCCATTTGCCGGGGCTACTGCTGGCCAAGATCAAAGGACGGGTCATGGAAGGTTCCTACGAGTGGAAATCTGAGGAGGCGGAAGGCTGTCCAAGGGCTTCCTGCCTAATGGATCTCGAGAACCATGTTGTGCAGGGCTGTGTTAATCACCAGGGTGGATCCCCATCGCTCTACCTTGCCCCCATCCCAATGCATGTGTCCGCAGATGTAGTAGCGCGGCTGCAGCTGTTCCAAAAGGGGGCGCAAAGTGGGCGTACAGCGGTGATACCACTTCCCCCCCTCATCCAAAAGGCCCCGCGGCGGAGCATGGGTGAGCAGCAGGTCAATGGGCCGGGGGGGCTGACTGTAGAGGGCGAGCAGCTCCTGCAAATGGGCGGAGGTGAGAGACCAGCTCCAACCACAGGGGGGAGTCCAGGGTACAGCCAAAACCTGTAACCCCAGCCACTCAAAGCAGCAGGACTGGGTGATGGCCCGTCCCCAACGGCCAACCAGCGAATTCAAAACCGAAGCTGCTGGATCGTGGTTGCCAGGTAAAAAGAGCCAGGGTTTGCCCAGGCTCTCCACTGCCGCCAAAAAGGATTGCAGATGAACCACCTCTGCTTGGGCTGCCGGATGAAAGCCCTGGGTGGCCTTGCGGGAAGGTTTGCCGGCCTTGGAACAGAAATCCCCGCAGTTGATGTAAGCATCCACCTCCGGCAGATGGGCAAGGGCCTGCCGGATCAGCCGAGCGCTGCCGTGGTAGTCAGAGCCGAGCAGCAGTTTAATCCCCATGGGCCTCTGCAGCAGAAGAATCCAGGTGGGATCGCTGAAGCAGGGCGGCAACCTGCTGCCAGGAGCTGCTGTACCAAGCTTGCTGGGCTTCCAGTTCTTCGCCGAGGGATCCCGTGGGGCCAAAATCTGGGCAGGCGTACCCCAGGGAGCGTAATCCTGCCACCAACACCGCCGGAGACAGCCACCACTGCTGGGCCAAGCGCAGCAGATCCACCTGGCTGCGGGTTTGCAGGTATTGGCGGAGCTGGCGTTGCAAGCTGGCAGCGGAGGGCAGGGGCACCGCTTGCTGATGGACGGCAATCAACAGCTCGCTGCTGGGGGTGCAACAGAGCAGCCACTTGAGGTGATCCAGAGAAGGGGGCCAGCTCCACAACCAGAGTTGATCATAGCGGTGGCCGGCTTGGGGACGGTCGTAGTGGAGAGTCAGGTACCGCCGTTCGCGATAGCGGGCCGTAGGCCTTGAAGACAAGACCAGCGAGGGGCGGCGGAAGCCGTAGAACAGGATGGTTCCCTGCGCCTGAGGCCAGAGGACAGAAAATCGGTCTACAGCTTGCCAACGCAAAGGCTGGGTGGGCTGGGGGGTGGGGCGCCAGATCAACAGAGGTGAGGGCTCTGTCCCCCTCTGGGAGCCAGTCGAGGGCTTGGAGTTGGGCATGGGAGGAGTGGCATCCAGAGAGGCGGGGGAGATGGGAGACTTGCTCCCATCAGGGGTGCGGGGCGCTGTTTTCTCGAGAGGGGGGTTGCCGGCAGTGGCAGCCTCTTGGGCAGGTCGAATCCCGAGAATTTCCAGCTCCAGTTGGGTTTCTCCCTGCCATGTTTTGGCCTTGAGCGTGTAGGCTACATCAACTCGCTCCGGCAGCGGATGGGTTTCCGCTCCCCGCCAACGGATGGCCCAAAGAGGGCGCTGGGGCTTCGCGTTTGTGATCCCCACCAACGCATCGGTGATGCTGGCCACTCCGCGGTCATCACTGGGGGTTTTGGCGGCTGAGTCGCTCCTGCCCGGACAAGAGGACTCCGTCCGAGTAGCACGTAACCCATGGGAGCGTTGCGTAGGGAGAGCAGGATCCCGGAGCAGCAGCTTCAGGTGGCCGGGAACTGGGCCAAATCGCTGCTGTTGCAGAACCTGCAGGTTGCGGCTGCAGAAGACCGGCTCAGGATTGCCGATACCACAGGGCTGCAGATGCTGCAGCTCTCGATAGAGGTCAAGGGTGAGATCTGACAGCGACACTTCTGCATCGATTTGCACCAGTGGCTGGATCTGCTCCGGCTGCAACTGCTGTTGGGCAAACTGCCGCAACCGTTCTTCAAAAAAAGGCCAGTCTTCTGCTCTCAGGCTAAATCCCCCGGCAGCGGGGTGGCCGCCGTGCTTGGTGAACAGATCCTTGCAAAACTCCAACGCTTGAAACACGTCAAACTCGGGGATCCCCTGCCGCGCCGAGCCACTGATCTCCCCTTGCCGCGACTGGCTGCCGATGAACACCGGACAGCCAAAACGCTCTGCCAACCGCGAGGCCACAATGCCGATCACCCCTTTATGCCATTTCTGCTGAGGGGATCCCAAAATTGTTAACACCCGCTCCTGTTGCAGATCTCGGCCTTGCTGGGCAATTTGCTCGAGGGCTTCTGCCTCGATGCGCCCGCACATCTGCTGTCGTACCTGGTTGAGCCGTTCGCAGCGGCGGGCCAGCTTCTCTGCCTGCTGGGGATCGTCGGTGGTCAGCAACTGGATCCCCATTCTCGCCCGGCCAATTCGCCCAACGGCATTGATGCGCGGCCCCAGGCCAAACCCAATCCACTCAGGCCGCAGCCCCTCCAGGGATCCCTGCATGCCCATCACCTGCAGAAGGGCGCGGATCCCTGCCACCTGGGAGGTGGGCAAGAGGTGCAGCCCCTGCCGCACCCAAAGGCGGTTAACCCCCGTCAGCGGCGCCAGATCGGCAATGGTGCCCACAGTAAACAGTTCCAGGGCCACCCGCTGCAGATGGCCATCACCACGGCGCTCGGCCAGCGCCTGGGCCAGGAGGTAGGCAACTCCCACCCCGGCCATCCCCCGATAGGGAGAAGAAACGGGGAGCTGCTTGGGATTGAGGATGGCATCGGCAAGGGGCAACTGGGGCGGCAAGTCGTGGTGATCCGTCACGATCACTGTCAAGCCCAGAGCTTTGGCCAGTTGGATGGGCTCGTGGGCGGAGATGCCGTTGTCCACGGTGAGAATGAGGCGCACCCCCTCTCGGTGCAGCTCTTGCACCATGCGGCTGTTGAGGCCATAGCCCTCCGTCATGCGGCTGGGGATGCGGTAATGCACTGGAGCGTCCTGCAAAGCCCGCAGCAGCAGGGCCGTGCTGGTCATGCCGTCGGCATCGTAGTCGCCGCAAATGGCGATGGGCTCTTGTCGGCGAATCGCCTCGTCCAGCAAGTCCACCGCCAGGGGCAAATCGGCAAAATCCTGGCTGGGTGGAGGCAGGTGGGCGGGATCCGGCTGCAGGTACTGCCGCACGGCAGCAGGGCTGGAGAGCCCGCGATTGAGTAAGATCTGAGCCAATATGGGCGAGATCCCCACTGCCTCGGCCAAGCTCTGGGCAGTCAACTTGTCCACAGGATGAAACAGCCAGCGTTGAGCAGGGATCCCGGCCATAGGGAAGGGTGGGGCTTGGATGGGGATAGAGGGTAGGCAGTGCTACAGTTGGCATGTGGGCTATCCTTTTGACGTTAACCCAAAACGCTCCTCTGCTCTTCCCTGCTGTCGATGTATTCTCTACTGCTTACCTATGGCCTTAACCCGCTGACAGGCTTAAAGCTGTTGGTCAAGTCCTCTGAGCAGACCTCTCTGTGGACACTGGCCCAGCAGCTTTGGGGCCGCCCCGGATCTCGGCGACGCAGGCCGCGCCTACAAATCTCGTTAGGCCGCTTGGTGCCAGAGCAAACCGAGCACTTGTCCAAGTTGGAAGTGCTGCTGCGTCTGCGGTTTTTCATTGCCCTCGAAGCGGAAACTCCAGAGAGTGCTGCCCACCACTGTCGCGAACGGTTCTTGCTTCCTTCCGGCCAGGGATCCGCCATTCAGCTTGCCCGCTACACAGAGGGCTCGCAGCAGTACAAGACGGAGATCATCCGCTTTGCCCTGGGGGGATCCCGCACCCTTGTGGCGAGGACTCCATCCCGCCGCCGTCGCCTCTGAAACAAACTCCCCGACAAGCCATAGCGATAGAGTCTTGCCGGCCTGTCTATACTGGAGATGCACTAGATCTGTGTTTCTCCCGTGAACCCAACTGGGCTGCATCTTTGCGGTGGCAGTGCGGAGCATTCTATCGGTGGTGGGCGGCATCTGCAAGCCCATCCCTGGCACAGCCTTGCCCAAACTTCGGCTTACGCTAGCTTTGAGTTGTCCTTCCCGCAAGGGGTGAACTGCGAGCTCTGGCACTGTGGGGGATCCCCGCAGGCCCAGGCAAAGACTCCATCCCGGATGCAGAGGTTTGAGTTGCCGCCAATCCCGCCAGAGGAGATGGATCCCATGTGCAACGCCCGTAAGGACTACGGCTGGCCAAAGTGCTCCGCACTCCTGTTGCCAGCGCAACCGGCCCTCTTTGCCGGATCCCTGGCGGCCTTTGCCCTTGTGCTCCACGCCGTTAATGGGAACGTCCTGCCGGCTGCTTTGGCCCTGACCCGTTACCAAGTGCATGTACTGGCGGATGGGGCGGCGGAGTTGGCTCAGGTGCGCACCCAGGTGCCGGATGCCTATTTTGTGCAAGGGGATGGGCAGGTTTTCATTCTGGCGGGGACGTTCATCAACCGTAGCCATGCTCAACGCCGTCAGGCCGACTTGGAACGGCTGGGGTTATCGGTGCGGGTGGTGAGCCGCCAAGAGACGGATCCCCCTCTGCCCCCTGCTTTTCCTGCCCAAGCAGCACCCAGCCGCCCTGCTGCCAGCTCAAAAGCCTCTGTGCCGCCGACGCCAACCGCTCCGCCCTTGGATCCCCAGCGTCCCTTTGCCACCCACGTGCCCAACCCCACCGGTGATCCCCGTTTGGAAGAACGGGTGCGCCGCTTCTTTCCAGGAGCCACTGTGGTGCAGTACCGCGGCCAGGTTGCTTTGCAAACGGGAACCTTCTCCCGCCTGTCGTTGGCCCAGGATCAAGCCCGCTGGCTAACCGCTCAGGGGTTACCGGCAGTGGCGGTGTCGCTGGTAGGAGAAAATGCGGGCCGGGATCCCATCTCCAACCCAGCACAAGGAGAGCGCTATTGGGTGTTGGTGGCGGATCCCACCGGGGAGAAATGGCCTGCGCTAAAACAACTCCTAGAGGGATCCCTGCCCTTGATCTACGATGACCTGCGGGTGGTGCGCACAGGTGGGTTTGCCGACCCTGCTGCTGCCGCCGAGCAGGTGCGTTACTTGGCCGGCCAAGGCTATGAAGCGGGGATCTTCCCCGCCGATCTGCGCCGCTCTCAGCCTCTTTTGCAAGCGGATCCCGTCTCCTCCTCGCCTGCCCAGGCTGTTCCTCCTGGGGAAGAAGGTGGCAGCGGATTTTGGGTGGTGGTGCCGGCTGGGGAAGAGGCCCTACCCAAGCTGCAACAGTTTGCCCCTGATGCCTTCCTGCGGGGCTCAGTGATTCAGGTGGGCACCTACCGGCAACGGGCCAACGCCGAACAGGCGCGGCGCTCTCTGGCCGAAGCAGGGTTCGATGCCCGCATCCTGCCCGTGGAGTAGCCAAGAGCCACTTCCGCCATAAACGCTCTCCTCCTTCCCTGCCGTTGGGGATCCCCATTCGGCCCAAATGGCGACTTGGGTGAGTTTCTGCTTTTGACATACTCCCCACCCTACTGGCTTGTCAAAGCCTACAGCCCGCTTGGGCAATAGAGCGGTTGACTACCCTGCCACTGCCCTGAGCCTACCGTAAAGCCCTCCTCAAGGACGGAGCGTTTGGGCAACTGGGCGAGGCTGGTAAGAAGGATAGGCCAGCCGTTGCACCACCTGTTTGCAATACACCACCTGTTTCAATAGCAGTGCGGAGCATTTTTCCTAGAGGGCTTGCTTAGCCTGCTGCAGCGTCTGCTCGAACACCTCCAGCGGCTGCGCACCGGAGAAGGCAATGCCGTTCAAGATGAAATGGGGAGTGCCACCGATGCCCAGTTGAGAGGCCAGGTCGATATCTCGCTGAATGGCGCGCTCTGCCGCCCGACTGCGCCGATCCCGATTGAATTTTTCTACATTCAAGCCCAGCTTCTCAGCAGTGGCCACATAAAACCCATCCCCAAGCTGGGATTGGTTGGCAAACAGCTCGTCGTGAAACTCCCAGAACTTACCTTGACGTTGGGCGGCCCAAGCAGCCCGGGCAGCCGACATCGCTTCTGGGTGGATGCTGGTCAAAGGCAGGTGCTTGTACACCAAGGTCACCTCATCCCCGTGGTCGGCCATGAACTGCTTGAGGGTGCTGTGGGCGCGGGCGCAGAAGGGGCATTGAAAATCGGAGAACTCCACCAACACTAACCGCAGAGCGTCGGATCCCAGTCGAGGGGAATCTCCGATGACGGCGCGTGGGTTCTCCCGCAGTTGACGGCCAAATTCTTCCGCCAGCCGCTGCTGTTGTTGCTGCTGCTCCTGGTACTGTCGCTGCTGGTATTCCTGTACGGCCTCCAGAATCACCTGGGGGTTCTTTCGAATGATCTGCAGCACCTGCTCTTCCAAATCTGCCGGGGCAGCCGCCGCCGCTGGTAGGAAAACCGGAGCTCCACTTCCCACTCCCAGCAGAACCATCAGCCCGAACAAAAGTCCAGCCCGGGCCAAGCTCCGCCCCCAAGCGCGAAAAATGCTCACCAGCCTATGCATCCCAACCCCCCTCTCAAACATGCCTAGAGCCGTCGCAACTCACCCAGCCTACCGTCAGATCCCAACAGTGTCTATCACTCGTTCGGGGGGGTTAGGAATTGGTGACCTGCAGAAGCTGCTCCTTGATCCGCTGCAACTGGCTGGCCCAGCGGGGATCCGGCTCAGAGGCTGCCTCACTTTCGGCGACGACGGTGGAGCGCCCACCCTTATTGCCGCGCTGGCGTTGCTTTTTGCTGGGGGCAGGGTTTTCTGCCGACTCTTTAGAGCCCTTGGCCTCAGAATCTCTGGACGCTCTGGAATCTTTGGAACCTCTGGACTCTTTGGATGAAGGCTCAGAGGTCGCTGTTTTGGATTCGCCTTCTTCCCCTCGGTCGCGCGGCTGGGCGAGCTCAATGCGCAAGTTGACATCCCCAAAGCTGTGGCCGTTGAACTTTTCGATGTACTGCTGCGCCTGCTCTTCGGTGTTCACCGTTACAAAGCCGAAGCCGCGGCATTTGCCTGTCTTCCGATCCCGAATCACTTTGGTGGAAATGACCTCACCGGCAGAGCGAAAGAGCTTCTCCAGTGCCTGACGATCCACCTCTTCCGGCAGATTTCCAACATACAGACGCACAGGCATGATCCAGCGAAGCTCCTAATCGAAATAACAAAAGGCCAAAATGCAAAGCGCTACATCTAGGGCGCTCAAGCCCATAACATCAAACCCGGAACCCGGTAGTCCATTGTCACACCATAGCGCGCCGCAAAGCGCAACCCTTGGCAATCACGAAGCTATTTTTTAATTTACCTCAACCTGGAGCCGCGAAGACGAGGAGAACGGTTTTTGTGAACGACTGCTTTGTACAGCCGGTTTGTACAGCCGGCTTTTGCAGCTAAGCTAAGCCGGTGTTGTTCAGGCGATCCCGATGTTGAAAAGGTCGCGCCTGGGGGCCCGTGTAGTCGGCTACAAGATGTCCTTGCCCTCGCAGTTGGTAGCGGTAGGTCACCAAGCCTTCTAAGCCCACCGGGCCGCGCGGCGGCAGTTTTTGGGTGCTGATGCCCACTTCTGCCCCAAAGCCGTAGCGAAACCCGTCGGCAAAGCGGGTGGAAGCGTTGTGAAAGACCCCCGCTGCATCTACTTCATCCAAAAATCGCCGGGCAGCAGCGGCATCCTCGGTTACAATCGCTTCGGTATGGCGGGATCCGTACTGCTGGATGTGGGCAATGGCCTCGTCAAGGGAGCCCACCACTTTAATAGAGAGGATCAAATCGGCATACTCGGTGCTCCAGTCGTCCTCGGTGGCCGGGATCAGATCGGGCACCAGCTCGCGGCAGAGGGGATCCCCCCGCAATTCCACCCCCTTTTCCCGCAGGGCCTTGACCGCCAGAGGCAAAAAGTGGGGGGCTATGGCCTCGTGAACCAGCAGAGTCTCGATGGCATTGCAGGCAGCGGGGTACTGGGCTTTGCTGTCCACCGTCAGCTTGATTGCCATGTCCACGTTCGCTGCCCGATCCACGTACAGGTGACACAGGCCATCGGCATGGCCCAATACCGGGATGCGGGTATTCTCCAGGATGTAGCGGACAAAGCTGCTGGAGCCGCGGGGGATGATCAGGTCTACCAGCCCCTCCAGTTGCAGTAGGGCCTTGACCTCGGCGCGGCTGGTGAGCAACTGCAGGGATCCCTGGGGAAACTCTGGGATCTGCTGCAGGCCCGCCTGGATGGCCGCCATCAAGGCTTGACAGGAGAGCAAAGCTTCGGATCCCCCCTTGAGCAAGACGCTATTGCCGGTTTTCACCGCCAGGGCGGCAATTTGCACCAGAGCATCGGGCCGCGACTCGAAGATCACCCCCAGGACCCCCAAAGGGTAGGTGCGCCGTTCCAAGATCAGCCCCTCGTCCAGTTCCCGGATCAGCAAAGCTCGGCCCACCGGATCCCCCAGCCGGATCACCTGCCGCACTCCGGCCACCATATCTGCCAGTTTGTGGGCGTCCAGCTTCAGGCGAGCATAGGCAGATGCCGACAACTCCCCGGCTTTCACCATCTCTGCTGCCCGCTCCAAGTCCGCCCGGTTGGCGGCCAAGATAGGCTCTTGGTGCTCCACCAAGGCAGTGGCCATGGCCTCTAGAGCGGCATTCTTAATGGCAGTGGGCAAGGTGGCCGTGTGTTGGGCAGCAGCGCGGGCCAACTGCACTTGGGACAGCAGCGGGCGCTCTGAGGCAGATGCAAGCGAGCTGGGGCAATCGGTGGCAAGGGACATAGAGTCAGAAAGGGGGCAAAGTGCCCATTTGGAAGAAAAGGGTTGCGATGATAGGTTGTAACAAAGTTGTGTTGAACTGTGATCCTAGAAGCACCCCCGGCAGGGATCCCTATGCTAGGTTGGGCACAGTCGGTTGGGGTTATCTGTAGCCTACCAAAATCCGGATCCCACTTGCTGCGGCAGGGGAGCCCTTCATCGCTCTCGATGCTTCTAAGCTGAAGTTCGCATAGGGGAAGACCCTTGCTCGAAACCCAGTTCCCTGACAATTAGAGATCCACCTCTGGAGATCCACCTCGTCAACCTTGACTTTTAGCGCCTTCCAGGAGAGCCAATGAGAAAGCGTGGGTTTGTGGTCAGTGCAACGGCTGCAGTGATGACAGCGGTATCGCTGGTCGGCGTGCAGCTATCCATGCCGGGTTGGGCGGGGTTTCGCCGGGATCCCAAAGAGGTGGTGGACGAGGTTTGGCAAATTGTCAATCGGGAATATGTGGATCCGTCTTTTAATTCCCTGGATTGGGAAGCGGTGCGGCGGGATCTGCTCAGCCGAGAGTATGCCACCCGAGAAGATGCCTACGCGGCTATCCGGGAAGCCCTGAAGAAACTGAACGATCCCTACACCCGCTTTCTGGATCCGGATCAGTTTGCCAGCATGCAAATCGATACATCCGGTGAGCTGACCGGGGTGGGGATCACGCTGGGCATGGATCAGGAGACAAACGAGCTGGTGGTGATCTCCCCCATTGAAGGGTCTCCTGCCGACCGGGCTGGGATCAAATCCAAAGACGTGATCGTGCGCATCGACGACAAGTCCACCGAAGGCATGGACACCAACGCTGCAGTCAACCTCATTCGGGGCGAGCCGGGTACGCGGGTGCGGCTGACCATTCGCCGCGAGGGGGAAGGGCTGAAGGTGTTCGATTTGGTGCGGGAAAGAATTGAGCTGGCCACCGTGCGCTACGAGGTTCACGAGGAAAACGGCCTGCCCATTGGCTATATCCGGATTACCCAGTTTTCCGGCAACGCCGCCGAGAAGATGCGCCAAGCCATTCGCGAGCTGGAAAAACAAGGGGTAGCCGCCTACGTTCTGGATTTGCGCGCCAACCCAGGGGGCCTGCTCTACTCCAGCGCCGAGATTGCCCGCATGTGGATTAACCGGGGCAGCATTGTCTCGACGGTGAACCGCCAAGGGGAGCAGGATCGCCTGACGGCCAACAACACGGCCCTTACCGATAAACCTTTGGCCGTTTTGGTGGATGGTGGCTCGGCCAGCGCCAGCGAGATTCTGTCGGGGGCTCTGCAGGATAACCGTCGCGCCGTGATTGTCGGCACGCAAACTTTCGGCAAGGGCCTGGTGCAGTCGGTGCATCCCCTGTCCGATGGATCTGGGCTGGCGGTAACCATTGCCCGTTATCGCACTCCCAACGGTAACGACATCGACCACAAGGGCATTACCCCCGACATTTTGGTGGAATTGTCCGAGGAAGATCTGAAGCGGCTCAGCCAGAACCGAGAATTGGTGGCCACCCCAGCCGACCCACAGTATGCTGCTGCCATCCAGGCTCTGCAGGCTCAGATCTCTGCCCGTCGGCAACAGGCCCAGGAGGTCATTCGTTCCTCTTCACGTTAGCCGGTGTTGGGGGCGGTTTTGATGGGTCTCAGATCTGGCACTCCTGAGACTGGGGTTAAGCCGAGGCCCAAGCTATTTAAGACTATTAAGACTCTTCTCATTCGAGTTATTCGAGGAGTGTTGACCAGCGCCGGGCTGGGGATGCTTTTATTGTTTCTGTAGGTGGCGCGTAGCACAATGGCGGGGTCGAAGATCGCGGGATCCATAAACTTGGCCGGACGGGATCTGCTCAAGCTCAGCGACCTAACCCCGGCAGAGCTGTCGGCCCTGCTAGCCCAGGCGGCTGAATTAAAGCGGGATCCCTATCGGGTGGAGCTACGGGGTCGGGTGTTGGGGCTGTTGTTTCAGAAAGCTTCTACCCGCACCCGCGCCAGTTTTACGGCAGCCATGGCCCAATGCGGAGGCAGCACCCTGGATCTGGTGCCGACGGTGATGCAGGTGAGCCGCGGCGAGCCCCTGCAGGATACGGCCCGCGTCCTCTCCCGCTACCTGGATGTGATTGCCATTCGCACCTACGACCAGAAGGAGCTGGAAACCTTTGCCGAGTATGCCGATATTCCGGTGATCAACGCCCTCACCGATCAGTTTCACCCCTGTCAGGTGTTGGCCGATCTGCTCACCATTCAGGAGAACTTTGGCCAACTGGCGGGACTGACCCTGGCCTATTGCGGCGATGGCAACAACGTTGCCCACTCCCTGCTGCTGGGCTGTGCCATGAGCGGGATCCACATCCGCGTCGCCACCCCCCCCGGTTACGAGCCGGATGCGGCAGTGGTGGAGCAAGCCCGCACTCTGGCCCAGGGATCCCAGGTGTTGGTGCTGCAGGATCCCCAGGAAGCCGTCTCTGGATCCCAGGTGGTCTATACCGACGTGTGGGCCAGCATGGGTCAAGAAGCTGAGGCCGAGGCCCGCAAGGCCACCTTTCTGCCCTACCAGGTCAATGCCGAGCTGCTGCAACGGGCGGATCCGCAAGCCATTGTGCTGCACTGCCTGCCGGCCCACCGGGAAGAGGAAATCACCACTGAAGTATTGGAGGGATCCCAGTCCCGCGTGTGGGATCAGGCGGAAAATCGCCTACATGTGCAAAAGGCGCTGCTGGTTCAGCTGCTGGGCCCAGGATAACAGCCTTTGGGGAGCCAGAGAGGGGCGTAGCGAACAGCTTTGCGGTCGTTGAGGATGGCCTCGTCGTGTTCCTCTGTCTCGTCAGGACTTGGTCCGAGGCCCAAATTAGCCCAGACCTAGCTACCGGCTATTGGCAGGACGGCGGGCGGCAATTGCCAGGCTGACATTGGGCACCCGCTGCAGAGTATCCATCACCTCCACCACCTTGCCGTGGGAGAGGGCCAAATCGGCGTTGATCACCACCAAGCGCCGCCCTTCAGCCGGCTTCTCGGCCAGGATGCGTTCCACTGCCGGGATCAGGGCAGAAATATCGGCAATTTTCTCCTGATTGACGGCAATCTGTCCTTCCGCCGTCACGCTCACCGTTACATCCGGCTGCAGACGAACTTCGGCTGTAGTGGCATCCGGCAGGTTGACATCCAGAGCCTCGGAGCGGGTGAGCACCAGGCTGGCGATCACGAAAAACACCAGGATCGAGAAGATGACATCGATCAGGGGCACGATGTTGATCTCGCCAGCTCGGAAGTTCTCTTCGGGGATGCGCATAGGTTAGGAGGGCTCAAGCGAGGAGTAGGGGGGAAGGGTGGAGCTGCCACTGGGGCTAGATTGGGTGTAGGAATACTGGGAAAGCTGTTGGGCCTGCATCTCTTGCCGCTGCCGATGCAGCAGCTCCAGCATGCCGCCGTACTCTTGGATCTTAGAGAGTTGCCGCAGGTACAAAGAGCGGAAGACGTTGGAAATCAACAGGGTGGGAATAGCCACAATCAGTCCAAAGGCCGTCGAGTACAAGGCTTCGGCGATCCCCCGACCTACCCCCTGGGTATCGGTGCCGCCGATATCCCCCAGTTGAATGGAGCTGAGGATCTGGATGATGCCGGTGACGGTGCCCAACAAGCCCAAGAAGGGGGCAACGGTGATTACGGTGTCGAAGACAGTGTTGAAGCGCTTCAGCAGAGGCACTTCTGCCGCCAGGGCCGTTTCCAGAGCCAGCTTAAAATCTTCCGGGCTGGCCTCGTTCAGCTCCAACCCGGCCAAAAAGATGCGGGCAATCGGCAGATCGGCATTTTGCTCCAGCAAATACTGGGCAGCGCGTGGGTTGCGGCGGTACTGGCTCAGGGCTTGCTGCACCACCTCCTCCTGCCGATGGGTGATCTTCCACCAAAACAGCACCCGCTCAATGCAACAGGCCACCGAGAAGACCGAGAACGTCAACAGGGGGATGGAGTAATACCAACCCTGGATCATGAGCTGCAAGACTCTATCCATCGATCCCGATTCCCCCCTTCTGGCGGCAGTTTACGCTCATCTTGTCATAGCACTTTCTCGGCAGGCCTGGGATCCCTTCTTGCGCGGCGAAGGTTGCACCTTTTGGCAATTTTGCCCCCATGCCGGATCTCATCTCGTCAATTGTCAATCCAGAGGGCATACTGGTTGCAACAATTTTGGATCCCGAGGGCGTGAATTATGAAATTCAGACGCTGGTTGGGTCTTTGCTGCGCCGGCTTGATGGCCTTGCTGTTGACGGCTTGCGGCAAGGGATCCGCCCCCTACGACAGCATCGTGGTCAATTTTGTAAACACGGCCACCCCCAGTCAGATTGCTGCTATCGCTAAAGAGTATCACTTGACGCTCCGCCCCAGCAGCGACAGCGCTTTTGCCCGCCAAGAAGCGATCTACCTGTTTGACGTGGATGCCGACCACCTGGGATCCACGCGGCGGCTGGTTAAGCGGCTCACCGACGAAGCCTTGATCGAGTATGCTCACCCCAACTATCAATTCCAGGCGGCTTTCGTGCCCAATGACCGCCTCTATCCCCAGCAATGGAATCTCAGGGCCATCCGCATGCCGGAAGCCTGGGACATCTCCCAAGGGGAAGGGGTGACGGTAGCCGTGGTGGACACAGGAGTAACACGAGTTCCCGACCTGGCCCAAACCCAATTTGTTAAGGGCTACGACTTTGTGGATGACGATGAGGATCCGGAAGACCTCAACGGCCACGGCACCCATGTGGCGGGAACCATCGCCCAATCCACCAACAATGTCTTGGGTGTAGCCGGCATCGCCTTCAAGGCCAAGATCATGCCGGTGCGGGTGTTGGATGCCAATGGCTTTGGATCCCTGTCGGATGTGGTGGAAGGGATCCGCTATGCTGCCGACCACGGGGCTACGATCATCAACCTCAGCCTGGGTAGCCGCGCTTCTGCCCAACTGATGGAGGAGGCGGTGGCCTATGCCCACAGCAAGGGGGTGACGGTGATCGCAGCCGCCGGCAACGAAAACTCCAACCAGGTGAGCTACCCGGCCCGCTACCCGCATGTGATCGCTGTCTCGGCCACGGGGCCCAACGGGGAGAAAGCCCCCTACTCCAACTATGGGGTGGGGGTGGACATCTCTGCTCCCGGCGGAGCCAAAACGCCTGATCACCCCGAGTACGGCATTCTGCAGCAAACCATCAACCGTCGTAACCCCAACGAGCCGGTCTTTGCCTACTTCCAAGGCACCAGCATGGCCACTCCCCACGTAGCCGGTGTGGCAGCCCTGATCCAGGCTCAGGGCATCAAAGACCCGGACAAGGTGGAAGAAGTGCTGAAAATGTCGGCTACCCCGGTGCCCGGCGACAAACAGAACTTCTACGGGGCCGGTCGTTTGGATGCAGCCAAGGCGCTGGCCAGGGCCACAGGGCAACAGGAGGAAAACCCCTTGGTGCTCTGGTTGAAGGACTTCCTGCAGTACCTGAACAACAATGGCTACCTCAACCCACGCTTCTGGTTCGATGGTGGCCCGATTGCTCTGGTGCCGAAGCTGCTGATGGTGGTGGGCGGCTACATTATCCTGGTGCTGATCCGCTGGTGGCTGGCTCCCAAGCGGCTGCTGCAGACGGTGCCTTTGCTGGCTGGGATGCTTTTGGGCAGTGCCGGTCTTTTCCCCTTGCAGGGGTTGGCGATTGTCGGTGGCCCCCGTTGGCCCTTCCAATTGGCGGGTAGCTCCCTGCCGGAGTTGGGCACCGCCTTTGCCCAGACCAATGCCTTGAACCCCCTATTTGCCAGCGTGTTGATCCCAGGCCTGTTGATGTTGCTGCTCCTGGGCCATCGGCGCTGGCGCTGGGCGGTGATTGGCTTGTGCATTGGCATGGCCTCGCATCTGCTCTTGTCCGGATCCCTGTTTTATGAGGGGGTGCTATGGCTTGGATCCTCTGCTTGGTTGGGTCGCTCCTTCTTGCTCTTCAATGGCTTACTCTGCCTGGGCCTGGCCTACTTGGGAGCGCAAGCGGCTACGGAATCTCAATCCACGGCAACTGGGCTGGCGCTGAGGCAGTGATGCAAGAGTACAGCGGTACCATCCAGTTCCTGGATATCGAAGGGGGAGTGTGGGTGCTGACGCTGCCTTCCGGCGAGCACTATGCCCTTTTCCGTGCCCCCAAAGAGCTCTTGCAAGAGGGACTAGAGGTCACCATCCAGGGACAGATCAGAGAAGACATGGTGACGGTGGCTCAGGTAGGGCCGGTTTTAGAAGTCAAGAGCTTCCAGCGGCAGCCCTAGCTTGGCTTGCGGCTCCGGCCATACCAATCGGGGATCCCCAAGCGGGGATCCCTGCTTTTCGATGTCAGAATGCTTTTACAGTCGCTTCAAACAAGATTGAGACACCTCGCTGCCGACCCTCACCCCTAGCTTCTCTTTAGTTAGGAGAGAAGGAAAGTTAGGAAGCAATGCAACGAAAATATTTCATTTCCGTTTAAAAAGAATCTCGTTTCCACGGCTGAGCATTCACGAAGCTCAAAAAACGTAGGTAGGCAGCTGTATCCCGTGACCGCTTAATACTTACATAGTCATAAGTCTGTAGCCTGAACAACTGGGAAACCATCATCGCTGTTTTAGAGGGGAAACCTACTGGCGAAAGCGGGACGGGATCCTTTGCGGCAAGGGCTGTTGTGGAACCAGTAACAAGAATCCTCACCCTACCGCTACGGGGAAGCAAGCCAGTAGAGCAGGGAACATGTCAAAGCAGGTTGCTCAGGCGGCTGTGAAAGACCGAGTAGATCTCTGCGTAAGACTTCACCCACTCTGGATCCGGTTGAACATAGCGTTCTACCTGTACCAATCGATCGGCAGCCTGTTGGACAGAGCAGCACCAATAGGCAGAAGCGGCCAAGATGGCTGCCCCCACAGCCGGCTCCGGGTGTTTCACCACAGCCAAGGGACGAGCAAGGATGCTGGCGCGTAGGCGCAACCAGAGAGGGCTTTTGCTGCCTCCACCGGTGGTGAAAATCGGGCTCTGCTCTGGCACTGGGATCCCTTGAGCGGCCAACGTTTCCAGCCCCAGCCGCTCCACCATCGCTACCCCCTCCAACAAAGCAGCGTAAAAACGGGGGGATCCCTCTTCTGCCTCCGGCAAGAACCCGGCGAACCGGGGATCGACAATGGGAAAACGCTCTCCCGGCTGACAAAGGGGATAGCTGACCAGCCCGGTGGGCAGATAAGCCTGAGCTTGCTGATCCAGCATTTGCAGGTTGCCGTCGGGGAAGTAATGAGGCAAAACTCCGCCTCCACAAAAAGAGGCGGCCCCCGGCCACCAAACCATTCGTTCGCGACAGCGGTGCGGAGCACTGTCCGGGTGCAAATGGGAATAGATGCTTGGGGTTTGTATGGGATCCGGACTGTTGGCCTTAAAAATAAGGGTTGTGCCCAAGCTGGTGGAAACCTGCCCCAAGCGAATAGCCCCTGCCGCCAGTTGCCCGGCACAGCCATCGGTGATCCCTGCCGCGATCAGCACTTCCGGCCCCAACCCCCAGTCTGCTCGCACCGTTCCTAAAACCGTTCCCGGCGGTACCACCTCGGGGAAATGCTTGGGGTTTAGGCCCTGCCGCGCCAACCACTCCTGAGGCCAGGTGTAGGCCTCCAGGTCGAAACCGCTCTTGAGGGCATGGGTGTGATCGGTCACCTGCCTGCGCCCCCCCAGTTGGCTCAGCAAAAAGTCCGCCGGATGGGCCAAGTAGCTGTCTCGATACTGATCAGGATAGGCTTCCGCCCACCACAGCCAACGGCTGAGACCCCAACTGGCAGGGATCCCCAATTGCTTGGCCTGAGCCTGGCCCCGCGGGTCGGAATACAGCCACGCCTGTTCCAACGGCATGCCTCGACCATCCACCGGCAGAATGGTGCCGGAAGTGCTGCAAGCACTCAGAGCTGCAATGGAATACTGCTCCCCCAGTTGCGCGGTCAGTTGTCCCAAAAGGGCTTTCAGGGTTCGCAACCAGCGGCCCGGATTGGTCTCTGGGGGATCCCACTGGCGCTCGCTTTTGGCCACCACCTCCCCCTGCTCTGAGAGGGCCACCACCCGCATCCCAGAAGTGCCCAGATCGATCCCAAGAAACACAGGGGGCATAGGAATACTCACCTGAGAATGCTTTGTTTATATACGGGGTGGCCAAGTGGCCTCAAAAAGGGGCCCAAACTGGCTCAAAAGATGGGATCAAAATCTCAAAACTCCTGGCTGCTCCGAGCCAGTGCTTCTTGGATATCCAGATCCAGCCCTCTCACCGATTCCAGCACCGAGCGGGTGATCAGCTTGCCCTCCTGCACCAAAACCGCGCCGGTTACAGGGTGCAAAAGTGGCTGCTCCGCTCGCCGACCGATCAACGCCTCGATATACTGAAAAGCATGGATGTACATCCCGGCAGGCAATTCCACCACCACCCCTTCCCCCAGCACCCGCGCTTGGCAGGCCAAGCGAGAGTTAGGCTTGCAGGTGGTGATCACCTCCAGGGTGCGCTGCTCCCGCTTGCTCACCGGAGACAAAGACTCCATCCCTTCCTTAACGTACACATGGCAGGTGGCACAGAGGCCGCGCCCGCCGCACTCTTTCAACACATTCAGCTCTTCCTGCAACAGTACCGAGAGCAAATTGCTGTTGGTGGCGATTTCAGACACTTGGGCAATGGGATCCAACCGCACACGCTTGACCATAGTCCGCACTTTTTGGGCTACTGGATGCTAAAAAAGCTAGCATCTTTCACCAATGCAGATTGCCGGAACAGGGCAGTTCTACCTAAGCATGCAGGAAAATCCCCCATGCGCCATTCAGGTCTCGGTGCATACGAATGCCCTCTGAGCCTTCTCG
Source organism: Synechococcus sp. R5-13 (assembly GCF_047462015.1). Classification (NCBI taxonomy): domain Bacteria; kingdom Bacillati; phylum Cyanobacteriota; class Cyanophyceae; order Synechococcales; family Synechococcaceae; genus Synechococcus; species Synechococcus sp. R5-13. The sequence goes on from NZ_JANSIL010000047.1 coordinate 19,697, forward strand.
GCACTCCAACTATAGGTCTTGCTGGTGTAGGCTTCAGAAACTTGACCAAAAGGCGCGGCAAGCCCCGTCCTTCAGGGCGGGGAAGGATAGCGCCGACCGTAGCCGACGCCCT
>NZ_JANSIL010000048.1:0-6686 GCF_047462015.1 Synechococcus sp. R5-13
GAAGCAGGAACCCGCCGAGACGACTGCGCAAGGAGCCATCCATGCGTAGCGTGGTAGGAATCTCCGGCCTAAAGGCCGGGGAGGATGTCAAAAGACCTCAGCTGCCCAACACTGTGCAGCTGACAAAAAATACAGTTCTCTTGGGAGAGGAGCCGAGGGTGGTGGCGTTGGCGGCGCGGAGCGCTTGGGAGCGGATCCACCGGTTGGGAAAGGGGCGGCAAATGCTAACGTCAGAGTAGGGATCTTTCCGCTGGGCAAGGGATCCCGTTACCCTGGTTTTTGGCTTTTTCCCCAAGATCTGGATGTTGAGAGCTGGAATTGTCGGCCTGCCCAACGTAGGCAAATCTACCTTGTTCAACGCCCTCTGTGAAAATGCCAAAGCCGAGGCGGCCAACTTTCCCTTCTGCACCATTGAGCCGAATGTGGGGCGGGTGGCGGTGCCCGACGAGCGCTTGCAGGTGCTGGCCAAGATCAGCGGTTCTGCCGAGATCATCCCCAGCCAAATCGAGTTTGTGGATATTGCCGGGCTGGTGGCTGGAGCCAGCAAGGGGGAGGGTCTGGGCAACCAGTTTCTCTCCCACATTCGCCAGGTGGACGCCGTGGTGCACGTGGTGCGCTGCTTCCAAGACGAGAACATTGTGCATGTGGCGGGTTCGGTGGATCCCTTGCGGGATATCGGGGTGATCAACTTGGAGCTAGCCTTGGCGGATTTGGCCCAGATCGAGCGGCGCATAGAGCGGGTGCGCAAGCAGGCAAAGTCCGACAAAACCGCCCAACTGGAGTTGCAGGCTCTGGAACAATTACAGGCTGCCTTGGACGAGGGCAAGCCGGCTCGCCTGGTACCCCTCAGCCCAGAAGAAGAGCAGTTGATCAAAGGGTTGGGGCTGCTCACCCGCAAAAAAGTCATCTACGCCGCCAATGTGGCGGAAACGGATCTGGCCAGCGGCAATGCCTGGGTGGAGCAGGTGCGGCAATTTGCCGAGGCGGAAGGGGCAGGTGTGGTGGTGGTCTCAGCCCAGGTGGAGGCGGAACTGGTGGAGCTGCCCCCCGACGAGCGACAGGCCTATCTGGATTCGTTAGGGGTAAAAGAGGGCGGGCTGAAATCTCTCATCCGAGCCACCTACGAGCTGTTGGGCTTGCGCACCTACTTTACCTCTGGCCCCAAAGAAACCCGCGCTTGGACGATTCCAGTCGGCGCCACAGCCCCTCAGGCAGCCGGGGTGATCCACTCCGATTTTGAGCGGGGCTTCATCCGGGCCGAGACGGTGGCCTATGCCGATCTGGTGGCGGCGGGATCCCTGAATGCCGCCAAAGAAAAGGGCCTGCTGCGCAGCGAAGGCAAAGACTACGTCGTCCAGGAAGGGGACGTGATGCACTTCCGCTTCAATGTCTAGTTCCCTATCCTCCTGCATCTCTCAGGCAAGCTGGGTTTTCTCAGAAACTGAAGACTTGCTCCCTGTCTTTAGGCAAAAAGACTTAACCCGCCCTGGACAAGGGATCCCAGCGCAGCTCCGGCTGGGTCTGAGAGGGGGCCTTTTCCTAAGAAAACGGTTGACGCTGTAACGAAACATCACAATAATTGGACTAGATAAACAAATGTTTTAGGGATGTATTGATGGATCTGCTGCAATACGGCCCGATGGCCTGGGTTTACATGGCAATCTTTGCCTCTATCATTTGGTGTATTTGGGGTCGTTCGGAAGACGACATCATGTTCTAGCCAGAGCGGGAGAGCTTCCTCTGTCGGCGGGGGCCATTCCTTGCGCTTGAGCCGGCAGGGGCAGCCTTTCACCAATCGTGGCTCTGTAAGGACGTTGTAAAAAATTTTGTAGAATCCTGTTGGGCTTGCGCCAGCCTTGGGATTGACGGCAATACCATCCTAGGCAGTGGGAGACTTTTCCCCCTGCTTTTGCAACACGGCAGCCTGCAGCGGTTATGGGTGTTACCAGCTTGATCTCCCGACGTCCTCTGCCTGGGGCAGAACAGACGCCAGAGGGCTACCGTCTTTCTTGGCGGGGCGTTGGGGTGATGGGGGTGCTCAACGTAACACCCGACAGCTTTAGCGATGGCGGCCAGTGGGGATCTGCAGAAGCGGCTGTGCAGGCAGCCAAAGCCATGGCAGCGGCAGGGGCCTTGATCGTGGATATTGGCGGCGAGTCCACCCGTCCGGGAGCGGAGCCGGTATCGGTGGAGGTGGAATGCGACCGAGTCTTGCCCGTGATCCGGGCCCTGGAAGGATCCGGGATCCCCATCAGCGTCGATACACGCAGAACGGAGGTGGCGGCTGCGGCTTTGGCTGCCGGGGCGCACATCATCAACGATGTCAGCGGGCTGCGGGATCCCCAAATGATACAGGTCTGTGCCGAAAAGGGGGTGCCGGCGGTGATCATGCACATGCGGGGAGAGCCGCGCACCATGCAGCAGCAGACCGACTATGCTGACCTGGAGGGGGAGGTTTTCGGTTTCCTCAGGGAACAGGCGGAGCGGGCTCTGGCGGCGGGCGTGCCCAGCGTTGTTTTGGATCCGGGCTTAGGCTTTGCCAAAACTGCCGAGCAGAATGTAGTCCTGCTTAAAGCCCTACCGCGGCTGGTGGCCTACGGCTACCCGGTCTTGGTGGGGGCCTCCCGCAAAAGTTTTGTGGGTAAGCTTTCCGGCATTGCCGTGCCCAGCGAGCGAGACAGCGCCAGCGTGGCCGTGCACCTGTTTGCAGCCAGCCGGGGGGCTGCCCTGGTACGGGTTCACAACGTGCCGGCTCATGTCTCCGCCCTCGCCACTTGGGAAGCTCTGCACCATGATGCAGGGTAGGCTGGTGCTCCAGGGCCTCGTCTTTCATGCTTATCACGGCCACTGCCCGGAGGAAGCGGTTTTGGGTGGGCGTTTTGTGGTGGACGTGGAGATGCGGCTTTCCCTAGCCGAGATCCAAGATGACCTCTCGCGCACGGTGGACTACGCCCAGGTGTACGAGAGGGTGCGGCAGGAGGTGACCGGCCAGCGCCGCCGCTTGGTCGAGACCTTGGCAGACCAGATTGCAGAGCGGCTGTGGCAGAGCTATCCCCAGCTGGAGGCCCTGACCGTGCGGGTTCACAAGCCCCAAGCTCCCCTGCCGGGGCTGTTCGATGATGTTTACGTAGAGATCGACCGTCGCCGATCTGTATGAATCCCGACCTGGCCTACATTGCCCTGGGAAGCAACTTGGGGGATCCGCTGCAGCAGTTGCGCCTGGCTGTGCAGAAGCTGCCCCAGCTGGGAGAGGTGGCGGCCCGTTCCAGTCTCTACCGCAGCCCAGCCCAAGGGGGGCCACCCGGACAGCCTGATTACCTCAATGCAGTGGTGGCCTTGGATCCCTTTCCCCCCTACCGGTCTCCCCTGGAGTTGCTCGGGGCGCTGCTGGCCATCGAGCAGGAGGCAGGACGGGTGCGGCGCATCCGCTGGGAGGCCAGAACCCTGGATTTGGATCTGCTGGCCATGGGCAGCCGCATCCTGAACAGCCCTGAGCTGACGTTGCCCCACCCCCGCATGATGGAACGTGCTTTTGTCTTAGCTCCCTTGGGGGAGATCGCTCCCGACTGGCGTCACCCTGAGACCGGTGTGGGGGTCAAAGAGGCACTCATCAGTTTGGATCAGTCCTGGCTGGAGCGCACGACCCTCGGCTGGGAGTAAGAAAGAGTTTGGTAAGCTGGTTAGGGATTTCGGCAAAAGGGATCCCATGGACAGCCTCCAACTCTGGCAGCGCTACTGCGATTGGCTTTACTACCATCCCGGCCTGGAGATTTTCGTCGATATCAGCCGCATCCGTTTCACTCCCCCTCAGGTGGAAGCGCTACGGCCTCGCTTTGCCCAGGCTTTTGCCGATATGCAGGCTTTGGAGGCAGGAGCCATTGCCAACCCCGACGAAGGCCGCCAGGTGGGCCACTATTGGCTGCGGGCGCCCGAGCTGGCTCCCACCCCTGAAATCCGGCAGGCCATTCAGGATTCCATTGAGCGAGTGGAAACCTTTGCCGAAAAGATCCATCGCGGAACCATCCCGGCCAGCGGGGGGGGACGGTTCACCGAGCTGCTCTGCATCGGCATTGGCGGCTCAGCTCTGGGGCCGCAATTTGTGGCGGAGGCCCTGGCTCCGCTGCACCCCCCTCTGAATATCCACTTCATCGACAACACGGATCCCGACGGGTTTGACCGGGTGCTGGGGCGGCTGGCAGACCAACTGGGGCAAACCCTGGTGATCACCACCTCCAAATCCGGCGGCACCCCAGAGCCCCGCAATGGCTTGGTGGAGGTGAAGCTGGCCTACCAAAAAGCCGGGATCCCTTTTTCTGCCCATGCGGTGGCCATCACCGGCCCCGGCAGCCAATTGGAGCAGCAGGCGCGGCAGGAGGGGTGGTTGGAGGTCTTCCCCATCTTCGACTGGGTGGGGGGGCGCACCTCCGAAACGTCCCCGGTGGGCCTGTTGCCGGCAGCGTTGCAGGGCATTGATATCCGGGCTTTGCTGGCCGGGGCAGCCACCATGGATGAGGCCACCCGCCTGCCCCACCTGGAGCGCAATCCCGCCGCTCTGCTGGCCATGGCCTGGTACATCGTCGGTCAAGGGCAAGGGCGCAAGGACATGGTGGTTTTGCCCTACAAGGATCGCCTGCTGCTGTTTAGCCGTTACTTACAACAGTTGGTGATGGAATCCCTGGGCAAATCCCACGATCTAAACGGCAACCGCGTGGAGCAGGGCATCGCCGTTTACGGCAACAAGGGCACCACCGACCAACATGCTTACGTCCAGCAGTTGCGGGATGGCTTGAACAACTTCTTTGTCACCTTCATCGAGGTGCTTCAGGATCGGGAGCCTGGGATCCCTTCCCCCTTCGTGGAGCCGCAGGTGACCAGTGGCGACTACCTGAACGGCCTGCTGCAGGGCACCCGCCAGGCTCTCTACGAAAACGGTCGCGACTCCATTACCGTGACGCTGCCACGGGTAGATGCCCGCTCGGTGGGGGCCTTGATTGCCCTCTACGAACGAGCCGTGGGCCTCTATGCCTCCCTAATCCAGATCAACGCCTACCATCAACCGGGGGTGGAAGCAGGCAAAAAAGCCGCCAGCGCCGTCTTGGAGCTGCAACGGCGATTGCTAGAGACGGTGCAGGAGCACCAGGGATCCCTGACTTTGCCCCAACTGGCAGAGAAACTGGGCTGCCCGGAGCGCATAGAAACCCTGTACTGGATTGTGCGGCACCTACACGCCAATGGCCGCGGAGTCCTGTTGACAGGGGATCCCGCCCGCCCCTTGGAGCTGAACATCCAGCCTCGGCCTGCTTGAGCCTCGAGTTTCCTGGAGCAAGTGCGGAGAGCAGGCTTGAGTTGGTCAATCTGTACCTCGCCTTAAGCCCTTCCCGGCCAGCCGACCCCCCTGCCTAGAATCGAGCAAGAGTCCACTCCAGGAGGAGACTATGGATCAATCTGCTGCCGTCCTACCCTTACAGACTCCGAAAGATGTCTCCATCGAAGATATTGAGCGGGAGCTGAACAAGATCTGGTCTTCCAAAGGAGAGAGCGTTGCCGCCCGCGCTGCCACCTTTACCCTGGTGGTGTACGAATCTCTGGACGATGCGCTGTTGCTACCTTCTCCCACCGTCGAGGCCATCGCCACCCAAAACCCCTGTCGCGTCATTGACCTGCGAGCCAAACGAGAGGGATCTGCAGACGACGCCATCGAGGCCCAGGTGGCCGCCTATTGCCCGGTGACCCGCGAGCAGCGCAGCTCGTTGGTCTGTTGCGAATACATCACCCTGAAAGCGCCCGAATCGGCCTTTGTGCGGGCCTGCAGCACCGTTGCCTCGCTGCTGATCCCCAACTTGCCCACCTTTTTGTGGTGGCAAGGGGATCTAGATTTGAACAGCTTGCTGTTTCAAAAATTGGTGGCTCTGAGCAACCGGGTCATCGTCGATTCACGGGGCTTTGTCAATCCAGAAGAAGATCTGCAGGAAATCCACCTCTTGGTGGGTGAGGGGCGCCACTGTGGGGATCTCAACTGGCGGCGGCTGCTGCCTTGGCAGGAACTCACCGCCCAAGCCTTTGACCCTCCCGACCGGCGGGAGTCCCTATACCTCGTAGATCGCGTGAACCTCGACTACAAAGCCGGCAATCCCTGCCAGGCGTTCCTTTTCCTGGGCTGGCTGGCCGGTCGCCTGGGATGGACTCCCACAGAGCGGGTTCAGGCTCAAGAACACGATTACAAGATTGACCGCATCCGCTTTCAAACCCAAATGGGCGGCGAGGTGATGGCAGAACTGGCCGCTGTGCCCTTGGCCTCGGAAATCAGCCAGCCGGGGGATCTCATCGGGCTGCGCCTCACCTCCAGCAACCAAGAAGCCGACGCCTGTACCGTGCTGTGCTCCGAAATCACAGGGTGTATGCGCATGGAAGCCATGGGGGGCGCTCAGAGATGTGTGGTTCGCCAGGTGGCTCCCCTGGAGCAGGACTCCCTCGACACCCTGCTGGCTGCCGAGTTGCAGCGGCTTGGCCCCGACTACCTCTACGAAGAAACCCTAGGGGTGGTGGATCAGATGCTGAAGCTGGGCAAAAGCTGAGATCTGCTTCTGGTTTAAGTGACATACTCCCGCACTCATGCTGATGCAAAGCGCTCCGCGCCGCTAAAGCGAGAGAGTGCGGGCTTCAAGGACTCCGTCCCGCTGACGCGA